>NZ_JBEOSD010000020.1:0-72869 GCF_040302735.1 Streptomyces sp. NPDC097619
CCGTGGTCATCAACCCCGGCGCCTTCACGCACTACTCGTACGCCATGCGGGACGCGGTCGCGGCCGTCCCGGGCGTCGCCCGCGCCGCCGCCGGACCGGCCGCCGCCCGCCCCAACATCCTGCTGATCGTCACCGACGACCAGCCCAAGCAGACCGAATGGGCCCTCCGCAAGACCGTGGCCTGGCTGGGCGACCAGGGGGTGCGCTTCACGAACGGGCACGTCACCACGCCCCTGTGCTCCCCGTCCCGCTCCTCCGTCCTCACCGGCCGGCACGCCCACAACCACGGGGTCCGCAACAACGCCGCCTCCTACTCCCTGGACCAGGGCACCACCGTCCAACGGCACCTGCGCGACGCCGGCTACCGCACCGGTCTCTTCGGGAAGTACCTCAACGCGTGGAACCTCGCGGAGAACCCTCCGCATTTCGAGGAATTCGCCCTCCTCAAACCCGCCTACGCGAATGCCGACTGGAACATCGACGGCACCGTCCAGCGGCTGAGCGGATACACCACGAACATCATCAGGAACCGCACCCTGAAATTCATCGACAAGGCGGCCACCGACCCCCGCCCGTGGTTCGCCTACGTCACCCCCTACGCCTCCCACGGCCCCCGCACCCCCGAGGCCAAGTACGCCGACACGGTCGTCCCCGAGTGGAACGGCCGCCCCTCCGTCCCCGAGGCCGACCGCAGCGACAAACCGGCCTACATCCGCGAGGCCACCGGCACCCTGGCCGACGGCCGCCGCATCCGCGCCGAGCAGCTCCGCACCCTGCTCTCCGTGGACGACGCCGTCCAGGCGTTCAAGGACCGTCTGACGGAGCTCGGGCAGCTCGACAACACCCTCGTCATCTACGTGGGCGACAACGGGTTCGGCTGGGCCGACCACGGCTGGACCGCCAAGTCCGTGCCCTACCGGCAGGCCCACGAGGTGCCCTTCTTCCTGTCCTGGCCCGCAGGCGGCCTCGGCGCCGGCACCGTGGACCGGCGGATCGTCGCCAACATCGACATCGCCCCCACCCTCCTCGCCGCCGCCGGGATCACCCCCACGCAGCCGCAGGACGGCCACTCCCTCCTCGGCGGCGCCGACCGCGACCACCTGCTCGTGGAGTGGTGGAAGCAGGGCTCCGGCGGACAGGCCCACGACACCTGGGCCTCGTACGTGGACAAGGAGCGCCAGTACACCGAGTACTACGACCTCCGCACCGACGCCCAGGGCAGGGTCTCGGGCACCGGCCGGGTCACCTTCCGCGAGTACTACGACCTCGTCGCCGACCCGCACCAGCTCACCAACCGCCTGCACGGGGCCACCCCCGCGGAGGAGGCCGCCCTGGGCGTCCCCGCCCTGGCCGCCCGCCTCGCCGCGGACCGCACCGCCTAGGCCGTGTCTTCCGGATCCTGCCTGGCCCGCGACGCCCGGCACCGCACCTCGCGGCGTTGCCGGAAAGCCCGCTTACGTCCAGTAGGCAGGCTTCCCGGCGCCTTGCGAGGCACGGCACCAGACGCCGCGGGCCTGACCGGCAAGATCCGAAAGACACGGCCGAGAGGAGCCCCACCCCGCCATGACCGCCACCTCCCCGTCCTCCTGCTGCACCCCGGGCGCCGCACCCACGCTCGGCCTCGGAGTGCCGCCGCCCGCACCCGTCCGGCGGACCGGACCGGACCGCTCCCGCGCGCGAGGGCTCCTCGCCCTGCCCGGCGGCCGCTTCCTGATGGGCACCGACGACCCGGAATCCTTCCCCGAGGACGGGGAGGGGCCGGTCCGCGAGGCCGTCACCGGCCCCTTCAGGATCGCCCCGACCACCGTCACCAACGCGCAGTTCGCCACCTTCGCCAAGGCCACCGGCCACGTCACCGAAGCCGAGTCCTTCGGCTTCTCCTTCGTGTTCCAGGCCCTGCTCCCCGAGGGGCCCGCCCGCACCGCCGAGTCCGTCCCCGGGGTGCCCTGGTGGCGGGTGGTCCCGGGCGCCGACTGGCGGCACCCCGAAGGCCCCGGCTCCCGGGTCACCGACCGGCAGAACCATCCCGTGGTGCACGTCTCCTGGAACGACGCGCTCGCCTACTGCGCCTGGTCCGGCACCCGACTGCCCACCGAGACCGAATGGGAGTACGCCGCCCGCGGCGGCCTGGAGCAGCGCCGCTACCCCTGGGGGGACGAGCCCGCCGAACCCGGCCGTCGACTGAACATCTGGCGGGGCTCCTTCCCCGACGGACCCGAACGCCGCCCCGGTACCGTCCCCGTCACCTCGTACCGGCCCAACGGCCACGGGCTCTACAACACCGTCGGCAACGTCTGGGAATGGTGCGCCGACAGCTTCGCCCCCGGCTCCCGGGTGATGCGCGGGGGCTCCTACCTGTGCCACGACTCCTACTGCAACCGCTACCGCGTCGCGGCGCGCAGCTCCAACACCCCCGACAGCTCCACCGGCAACATCGGCTTCCGGGTCGCCGCCGACGCCTGACCCCGCACGGGGAGGAGCCCCGCCCCGGGGGTAAGGGGGCGGGGCTCCGGACCGTCGGTCCCGGTGGGCCCGGGACGGGGACCCGGCCGGCCGGACGGGAGGCGCCGACCGACCGGGAGTCGGGTCAGCTGACCACGTACAGCTTGGTCATCTTGCGCCAGCCGATCGCGTCCACCTTCGCGAACAGGTTCTTGATGTTCCCCGGGTTGAGCTTGATGCAGCCGTTGGAGTAGTAGTCGTTCGGGTTGCTGTTGGTCCAGCGCTCCGACTCGATGCTGCCCTGCTGCCCGTTCGGCTTCATCTCGCTGTGCACGAACAGCTCCGTGCGCTTGGTGCCGTTGTGGCACTTGTGGTCCGAGATCTTGATGACGTAGCCGTTGATGATGCCGTCGAAGTTCTTGCGGTGGAACTCGACGTCGTAGGTCCCGTTCGGCAGCCAGCCCCGGTTCAGGGCGCAGGTGTTCGTGGACTGCCCCGAACCGGCCTTGTAGCTCGCCACCACCTTGTCCGCGCCCGCCGTGCTCTTCATCAGGTACAGGCGGGAGTTCGTGACGGAGCTCTTGTCGAACTTCAGGTAGTACGGCGGGGCCGCGGCGGGCCCGGCCGTCTCCTCGGCGACCGGCCGCGCCTGGGCCGGGCCCACGGCCGCGGACATGAGGCCGCCCGCCAGCGTCATCGCGAGGACGGCGGGCAGGAATCCGGGTCGATTGCGCATGGGTGAGCAACTCCTGGTTTCGGGAACGTCGGCGTGGCCGCTGCCCCGGCGCCCCGGCCGAAAGGGGGCGGTCCGGGGGCCTGGCCGCCGCCGAGTCTCGCGGTCCCGCCCGCCGCCCCACAACGGACTCCGGGTGTCCCGGACAGCCCCGCCCTGTCCGTGCAGGTCGGCGCCGTGCACCGGTTCCCGGCGGCACCCTGTCCGGGCCCTCGGACAGGGTGCCGCGCCGCCCGAAGGTACGGACCTCGCGCCCCGGGAGCCCGCACGACTCTAGGAACTGACGGACCGTCAAGTTAATCTGCGGCCATGATTGCCACCGTCGTCTGGGGCACCGGCAACGTCGGCCGCGCGGCCATCCGCGCCGTCGACGCCCACCCGGCGCTGCGACTCGCCGCCGTCATCGTCCACAACCCCGCCAAGGAAGGCCGCGACGCGGGTTCCCTGGCCGGAATCGACCGGGAACTCGGGGTCCCCGCCACCACCGACGTGGCGGCCGTCCTCGCGGCCCGCCCCCGCGCCGTGGTCTACGCCGCCTCCGGCGACGTCCGGCCCGACGAAGCCCTCGACGACATCTGCCGGGCCCTGCGCGCCGGAGCCGTGGTCGTCACCCCCGCCCTCTATCCCCTCTACGACCACCGCAACGCCCCGCCCGAGTTCCGCGATCCCGTCCTCGCGGCCGTCGCCGAGGGCGGCGGATCCCTCTTCTCCTCCGGCGTGGACCCCGGCTGGGGCAACGACGTGCTGCCCCTCCTGCTCAGCGGACTCGGCTCCACCGTGGACGCCATCCGCTGCCAGGAGATCTTCGACTACTCCACCTACGAGCAGGAGGAGTCCGTCCGCTACCTGGTCGGCATGGGCCGGCCCATGGAGTACACCCCGCCCATGCTCATCGAGACCGTGCCCACCATGGTCTGGGGCGGCCAGGTCCGCATGATGGCCCGCGCCCTCGGCGTGGAGCTCGACGACATCCGCGAGACCCTCGAACGCCGCCCCCTGGAGAAGACCGTCACCACCCGCACCATGGGCACCTTCGAGGAGGGCACCCAGGGCGCGATCCGCTTCGAGGTCCAGGGCATCGTCGGCGGCGAGCCCCGCATCGTCATCGAACACGTCACCCGGATCCACCCCGACTGCGCCCCCGACTGGCCGGTCCCACCGGACGGCTCGGGCGCCCACCGGGTCGTCATCGAGGGCCGCCCCCGCATCGAGGTCACCGTCGAGGCGGGGGACGAGGGGGAGAACAGATCCGCCGGCGGCAACGCCACCGCCGTGGGCCGGCTCGTCGGCGCCATCGACTGGCTCGCCGAGGCCGGACCCGGCCTGTACGACGCACTCGACGTACCCCTGCGCCCCGCCGTGGGCCGGCTCGGAAGGAGCCAAGGATGATCATCGACGTTCCCGAGGGCAAGCACCCGATCGAGCACGTGTGGGGGGACATGGTCCCCGAGATCGGGGCCGCCGCCTCCAATTTCTCGCTGTCCGTGTACGCCCACACCACCCTGGGCCTGCGGGAGTTCGAGGCGGCCCGGCTGCGCATCGCGCAGATCAACGGCTGCATGTTCTGCCTGGACTGGCGCACCGAACGGGACGGGGAGAAGGTCGAGGAGGGCTTCGCCGACGCGGTCACCGCCTGGCGCGTCACCGAGGACTTCGACGACCGGACGCGGCTCGCCGCCGAGTACGCCGAGCGGTACGCCCTGGACCACCACGGCATCGACGAGGAGTTCTGGTCGCGGATGACGGCCCACTACTCCCAGCCGGAGATCGTGGAACTCACCATGAGCATCGGCTCCTGGCTGGCCTTCGGCCGGCTGAACCGGGTCTTCGGGCTGGACGCGGTCTGCGTGCTGCCCACGGGCTGAGCCGCACGCGCGAAGGGCCCGCGGCCCCTCGGGGGTCGCGGGCCCGCCGTGTCTCAGAAGTCGGTGGCGATGATGTGCTCGATGTTGCGCTCGGCCAGGGCCGTGATGGTGACGAACGGGTTGACGCTGGTGTTGCCGGGGATCAGCGCGCCGTCCATCACGTACAGCCCGGAGTAGCCGTGCAGGCGACCGTGGTTGTCCGTGGCCCTGCCCAGGATCGCGCCGCCCAACGGGTGGTAGGTCAGGTGGTCGCCCCAGATCTTGTTCAGGCCGAACAGGTCCGTCCGGTAGATCGTCCCCTCCTTCGAGTTGATCTTGTCGAAGATGGTCTTCGCCATGTCGATGGAGGGCTGCTTCATCGCGGTCTGCCAGCTGAGGTCCACCTTGCCGGTGGCCGGGTTCCAGCTGAACTCCGCCCGGTTGGGGTTCTTGGTGATCGACAGGTAGAAGGAAGCGTAGGTCTCGATGCCGGTCGGGAGCGGGGCGACCTCCGCGAAGGCGCCCCCGGCGTCCCAGTTGTCGATGCCCGCCGTGGGCATGGAGGCCTGGAGCTTGCCGGTGGCGTCCCACATGTGGTTCGCCCGCCCGCACATGACGTTGCCGTTGTCGCCCCAGCCCTTGCCGATCTGGTCGTTGAGGTCGGGGAGCACGCCGGTGGCCTTGAGCCGGACGAGCAGCTTGCTGGTGCCGACGCTGCCGGCGGCGAAGAAGACCTTGGCGGCCGTCACCGTCTTGACGGCCACGGTGTCGCCGTTGGTGTTGAGGGCGTCGACGGTGACGGTGTACCCGCCGCCCGCGGCCGGCGCCACCGAAGTGACGCGGTGCAGAGGCGAGATGGTGACCCGACCGGTGGCCCGGGCCTGGGCCAGGTAGGTCTTCTGGAGGGACTTCTTCCCGTGGTTGTTCCCGTAGAGGACCTCGCCCTCCAGGGCCGACTTCGGGGCGTTCCCGGCCGCCTCCTGCTTCATGTACTCCCAGTCGTAGACGTTGGGCACGAAGACGAAGGGGAAGCCGGAGCGCTGGGCGTGCTTGCGGCCCACCCGGGCGTACTGGTAACAGGCGGCGGACTCCCACCAGGCGGGGTCCACGTTGGTCACGCCCAGGCCCGCGTTGGCGCGCGGGTAGTAGACGTCGTACATCTCGTTGACGTCCACGGTCGGCAGGACGGCGCCGAAGCGGTCCCGCCGCGGTGTGACGGCCATGCCGCCGTTGACGAGCGAGCCGCCGCCGACCCCGCGGCCCTGGTAGACGGTGATCCCGGCGAACTCCTCCGCGTCGAGGATGCCGGTGTAGCGGGGGATGTCCTTGTCGAGGGGGAAACCGAGGAAGTTGCTGAGGGGTTGTTTGGTCCGGGTGCGCAGCCAGAAGGAGCGGTAGTCGGGCTTGGTGGTGTTGGCGAAGATCTTGCCGTCGGTCCCGGGGGTGTCCCAGGCCATGCCCATCTCGATCATCTGGACGTCCACGCCGGCCTGGGCCAGGCGCAGGGCGGTGACCGCGCCCCCGTAGCCGGTGCCGATCACGAGGGCCGGTACGGAGGCGCCGTCGACGACCGGGGCGGTGCTCGGAGCGGCCGCGGCATGGGCGGGGAGACCCTGACCGGCCAGTGCCAGACCACTGAGAATAGAACCTGTTCCTACGATGAATCCCCGACGGGACACGCCGTTGGAGTCGCGCCCATGCATGGGTGTTCCACTCATGTGACCTTCCTCACTCTTGGCGGAATGGGAACTTGTTCTACTGCCGCTTGGCTGGGAAGTCACTACACGCGTTGCTGTGAATCCGCGGTACGGCCCGGGGTGGGGCGAGCCTGAACGGACCGTCCACGAACGGAGCGGATCCATCCGGTTCGAGTGGGGGAGGAGGCGCGTGGTCACGTGTGGGAGCGCACGGTCACATGTGAGGGTGCGCGATCACATGTGACCGCGCAGCGTGAGGGAGTGCGGGCACCTGCATCGACCGGACGGCCGAAGCGGGTCGATCGGACGGCCGAAGCGGGTCGGCCGCCCGGTCGGGGCGAGTCGCGCGCGGACAGAGGCCCTCGGGCGCGCGGTCTCAGTCGCGCGCCGAGGTCGCTCCGGCGCCCGCGGCTTCCAGGGCGCCCTCCGCCTCGGTTTCCGCCGCCGCAGGCTCATCCGTGAGCAGGCCCTCGCGGAGCTGTCGCAGGACGCGGGACAGCAGCCGGGACACGTGCATCTGCGAGATGCCGAGCCGGGCGCCGATCTCCGCCTGGGTCAGCTCCTGGCCGAACCGGAGGGCGAGCATCGTCCGGTCCCGCTCGCCGAGCCGGGCCATCAGGGGCTTGAGCGACTCCACGTACTCGATTCGGTCGAAGC
Source organism: Streptomyces sp. NPDC097619 (assembly GCF_040302735.1). Classification (NCBI taxonomy): domain Bacteria; kingdom Bacillati; phylum Actinomycetota; class Actinomycetes; order Kitasatosporales; family Streptomycetaceae; genus Streptomyces; species Streptomyces sp. NPDC097619. The sequence goes on from NZ_JBEOSD010000020.1 coordinate 7,374, forward strand.
CCTCCTCCTCCGCGCCCAAGGACCGGCTCAGTGCTCCGGAGACCGCGTCCTCCTCGTCCGGCTGCTGGGGCGAGTCCAGGGAGCGGGCCGTGTACGCCTCGGCCGCCACCCGGGCCTCGGCCAGTCGCTCGGTGGTGACGCCCAACTCCGCGGCGAGCTCCTCCTCGGAGGGGGCGTGCCCCATCCGCTGCTCCATCGCGTCCCCGGTCCGGGCGGCGCCGAGCCGCAGTTCCTGGAGGCGCCGGGGGACGCGCACCGCCCAGCTGGTGTCCCGGAAGAAGCGCTTCATCTCGCCGGTGATCGTCGGCAGGGCGAAGGTCACGAACTCCACGCCGCGATCGGGGTCGAACCGGTTGATGGCCTTGATCAGGCCGATCGTGCCCACCTGGACGATGTCCTCCATGGGCTCGCTGCGGCTGCGGAACCGGCGCGCGGCGAACTTGACCAGGCTGAGGTTCAGCTCCACCAGGGTGTTCCGGACGTACGCGTGCTCAGGTGTCCCCTCCCGCAGCTCCGTCAGCCGCCGGAACAGCGCCACCGACAGGGTGCGGGCCTCGTGCGCGCTCGCCTGTGAGGGCCGTTCCGGTACCTCCTGGAACGGTTCCTCCGTGCTCGTGCGGGCCGGGATGCTCGGGGCCCGGGGCGTGTCCGACATGACGCCTCCCGGGGAGGGGGGATTGGTGATTTCAACCTTTTTATACCCGTTCACCGGCATATGACCCGATCATCGCCCCGACTTTTCGTCCCGGGCGACCCGTCGCCGCGCTCCGCACCCCACCGCTCGCGCACCGTCACCACCCCGGGACGCCCGCCCGCCGACTCGGATCCCGCCCGGATCCGGCCACCGTCGGCCTCCCGCCCTGGTGCCCCCGCCCCCGCCCCGCTTCACTGCCGCCCCATGACACGACGGAGACGACACGGCACCACCGGCCTGATCGGCGGCCTTCTCCTGCTGCTCACCGCCGGCCAGGCACTCACCGGCCCGGCCGCCGCCGCCACCGGCCCCGCGGGACCGCCCCCGCCGATCCGAACGGCCGCCCCTTCCGCGACCCCGCCCGCCGAGTTCGGCAGCGACTGGCACGATCCGCTCACCGCCGCCCCGCCCGTCCCGCGCCCCGCCGGCCGGTCCTGCACCGTCACCCTGGCCGCCGCCCGGTTCGCCGACTTCACCCCCTACCGGGGCGCCTACACCCCGCCCACGGCCTGCGGCAGTCGCTGGAGCACGGTCGTCCTCCGCCTCGAAGGACAGGTCGCGGGACGCCAGTACGACCGGCTCGGCCACCTCTCCCTGAGCGGCGTGGAGATCCTGCGCACCTCCACGCCCCAACCCTCCCCGGAGGGCATCGCCTGGCAGGTCGAGAAGGACGTCACCCGATACGCCGACACCCTGTCCCGGCCGGGCCCCGTGGAAATGCTCATCGGCAACGTCGTCGACGAGGTGCACACCGGCGTCATCGACGTCCGCGTCACCCTCACCTACTACGCGGCCGCACCCACGGGCACCCCCGCCGGCCGCCCCGACCGCGCGGTCCCGGAACGGATCCTGCCCGTCACCGCCGGCGTCCCCGTCACCACGCCCCGCAACACCGAACGCGTCCTGGCCGAGGTGTACGCCACCGGCTCCGGCGGCGGCTGCGAGGAGTACTGGTACCTCGCCGCCCCCACCGGCTCCCCGTACTCCTGCACCGCCCCCGCCGGCCCCCACCGCGAGGTGCGCGTCTCCGTCGACGGCCGGCTCGCGGGGATCGCCGCCCCCTTCCCGACCGTCTGGACCGGCGGTTGGTCCAACCCCTTCCTCTGGTACGTCACCCCCGGCCCGCGCGCCCTCGACGTGCCCCCGGTGGTCTACGACCTGACCCCCTTCGCGGCCCTCCTCAACGACGGCCGCCCGCACCGGATCGAGACCTCCGTCGCCGGGGTGCCCGAGGGCCTGCCCGGCTGGAGCACCCCCCTCAACCTGCTCCTCTGGCAGGACGAGGGCCGCGCCGTGCTCACCGGCGGACTCACCCGCCACGAGGAACGCGCCCCGGCACCCTCCTCCCGCCACACCCCCGGCACCGAGCACCGCGCCGAGTCCGCCGCGACGCACCGGCTCACCGTCTCCGGGTACCTGGACACCTCCCGGGGCCGCGTCGACACCACCGTCACCCGCTCCCTGACCGCCGACTCCGTGCACCGCTGGACCGACGGGGAGACCACCGACGCCCTCACCGCCGACTGGACCGACCACGAGACCGTCACCAGCGGCCGCACCACCACCCGCACCGAGCGCGCGTACAGCATGGACGGCCGGACCGTCCTCGGGGCCGACGCCCGCCTTCGCACCGTCATCTCCCTCGGCGACCTCGCCCGCACCACGGTCCTGGCCCCCGGCCGCGCCCCCGCGGTCACCCGCCTCGACCACCACTACGCGGGGAACGCCACCTACACCACCGGCGTCCCCCGCGACCAGCGCCACGCCGTCGGCACCACCACCGAGCGGTACCGCCTGTACGGTCCCGGCCGTTGCCACGACCGGACCGTCACCACCGCCCAGGGCTTCGTCACCGAGGACCGCCGACGCTGCTGAGCCGCACCCCCCGGTACCCGCCGCCGGCACGCGCCGCGCCGGGTCTCCTAGGAGGACCCGTCCGGTCGGACCGAGTCCACCCCCCGGCGGGCGGTCCGCCAGGCCCCTCGCGTGAAGTCGGGGATCTCCTGCGGCTGCCCGCCGGCCCGGACCGAGGCGTCGCTCAGCGGCACCGGAGCGCTCCAGGTCGCCGCGTCGTACACGTCGAAGTCCGGCTCCAGCCCCAGCCGCATGCACTGCACCAGCCGGTACAACATCATGTGGTCCATGCCGCCGTGCCCGCCCGGCGGGTCCGCCTGCTCCTTCCACAGCCAGTGGTCGTACTCCGCGGCGTAGGCGGAGAAGTCCGCCCAGGCGTCGTCCCGGTGATCGGGCTCCAGGTAGATCCGCGGCGGATAGTCCTCGAACACCCCCCGGGTCCCGGCGAGGCTGTTGATCCTGCTGTACGGGTGCGGGGTGGACACCCCGTGCTCCAGCCGCACCAGCCGGCCCTGCGCCGTCTGCACCATGCTCACGGTCCGGTCCGGGGTCGTGTACGTCTCCCGCCACGCCGGATCCCCGGCCGGGACGTTCGCCGCCCGGTACTCCGCCAACCCCCGTGCCGGGGAACCGAAACTCGCGACGGAGACCGCCCGGTCCCCGCGGTTGAGGTCCAGGTACATCGACACCGGACCGAACCCGTGCGTGGGGTACAGGTCCCCGCGCAGCCGGGTGTGCCACTCCCGCCGCCACGGACCCTCGTAGTAGGTCGGCGAGAACATCATCGACCGCAGGTCGTGCACGTACGCCCCGGCCGCGTGCAACAGGTCGCCGAACAGGCCCGCGTGCGCCATCCGCAGCAGCCGCGTCTCGTTGCGCCCGTAACAGCAGTTCTCCATCTGCAGGCAGTGCCGACGGGTCCGCTCCGACAGGTCCACCAGTTCCCACAGCTCCGACAGCCGCATGGCCACGGGACACTCCACCCCCACGTGCTTGCCGTTCAGCATCGCGGCCTTCGCCATCGGGAAGTGCGACTCCCACGGCGTGGCCACGTACACCAGGTCCAGATCGGCGCGCGCGCACAACTTCTCGTAGTCGTGTTCACCGGCCGTGTACACCGCCGGAGCGGCCCGCCCCGCCTTCACACAGGCCCGGACCGCCTTCTCCGCCTTCGCCTTCACCGGATCGCACACGGCCACCACCTGCACCCCCGGCAGCGCCAGGAACAGCGGCAGCAGCGCCGCCCCGCGGTTGCCCAGCCCGATGATCCCCACCCGGACCGAGGACCGCCGCTCGAAGGGCACGCCCGCCATGGTGGCCCCCTGCCGCGGCGGCACGACCGCCGCCGCACCCGACCGGACCGCCGGCCCCGCGGCCGCCACCGGCGCCACGGCGACCGCGCCGAGCCCCGCCCCCGCGATGCCCGCCGCGGTGGAACCGAGTACCGTGCGACGGCTCGGCCCACGGCCCGCGCTTGCGTCCTTCATCGAACCTCCAGTAGCTGCTGCCCGTACGGCCCTCGACGGGCCCCCGGGATCCAGGTCCGGGGCGGGCCGGGCACCCTCGCGGCCCCCGACCCACCGGCTCTGCAGTCATACAAAGACGCCCGCCCCCCGCGCCCCGCCGCACGGCACGCGCGGCGCCGGCGCCTCCACCCGTGTGGAGCAGTCGGTGGCGCCCCTTACGATTTCGGCCCATGGACACGAGTGATGGCGGCAGACCCCTGGTGGACGGCCGCTTCGAACTGATCTCGCCGCTCGGCAGCGGCGGCATGGGCACCGTCTGGCGGGCCCGCGACATCGCCCTGCACCGGGAGGTGGCCCTCAAGGAGGTCCGCCCGCCCGACGAGGCCCTGGCGGCGGCCCGCCCCGACCTCGCCGTGCAACTGCGCGAACGCGCCCTCCGCGAGGCCCGCGCCCTGGCCCGGCTGGCCCACCCGCACGTGGTGACCATCCACCACATCGTGGAACCGGCCGACGGCGGCCACCCGTGGCTGGTCATGGAGCTCGTCACCGGCGGCTCCCTCCACGACCGGCTGGCCCGCGGCCCGATGCCCGTGGCCGACACCGTCCGGGTCGGGCTGGAGGTCCTCGCCGCCCTCCGCGCCGCCCACGCCGAAGGCGTCCTGCACCGCGACGTCAAGCCCGCCAACGTCCTGCTGCGCCCCGACGGCGCCGCCGTCCTCACCGACTTCGGCATCGCCGCCCTCCACGAGGCCCCCGGCCTCACCAAGACCGGCGACCTGATCGGCTCGCCCGAGTACATCGCCCCCGAGCGCGTCCGCGGCGAGGAGGGCAACCCGGCCTCCGACCTGTGGTCGCTCGGCATGATGCTGTACGTGGCCGCCGAGGGCACCCATCCGCTGCGCCGCGCCACCAGCCTGGCCACCGTCGTGGCCGTCCTCGACGAACCGATCCCGGCTCCCGTGCGCTCCGGGGCCCTCGCCCCCGTCCTCGAACGCCTCCTCGTCCGGGACCCGGCCGCCCGCCCCGACGGCGCCGCGCTGGACCGCATGCTCCGCGAGATCACCGCCGCCCCGGGCGGCGCCACCCCCCACGCCGCCCCGCCGCGTCCCGCCCCCGGCACGTCCGCCCCGGCGGGCGGCTACGGACACCCGGGCCCGGCCACGGCCGGTCCGCCCGCCGGGTACGGCTACCCCCACCCGGCCTCCGGGGCCCCCTCCGGTTCCGGCTACGGATACCCGGCGGGCCCGCACCCGGCCGGCGCCGGCTTCGGCCCGCCGCCCGCGCACGCCCACCCGGGGCCGGGTGTCACCGTCCCCGCCCACCCGGCACCCGTCGACCGCTCCGCCCGCCGCGGCCGGGTCCTCGCGGCGGCCGTGCTGACGGCCGTCCTGGCCGGCGGCGGTTACGGCATCGTCCAGCTGCTGCCCGACGGCAAGGATTCCGCTTCGACCTCCGGATCCGCCGGCGGCCCGCAGGCGTCCACGCGCTCCTCCGCGCCCGCGGGCTCCGCCGGCCGCCCCTCCACCGGCACCACCGCCCGCCCCGCCGGCAGCGATCCCTCGAAGGCGGCGGAGACACCGGAGGCCCCGACCGGCAGCATGCTCACCCCGGCCGCGATCCGTGCCGCCGTCGCCGCCTTCAAGGCGGAGACCGGCACCACCGTCTTCGTGGACATGAACGTCTACGAGACGTACATCCTGGCCGACGTCCCCGCCAAGCCCGGCAGCAAGCTGTACAAGAGCTACCGCTACGACGGCGCGGTCAGCGCCTTCGGAGCGGGCGGCCGCGTCGACCCGGAGGACCAGCTGATCGACATGGCGGCGGTGGACTGGGACGTCCTGCCCGGCCTGCTGGACCGCTCGGTCCGCGAACTCGGCGTCTCCGGCACCGTCACCCGCTACGTCCTCGTCGAGCCCTGGCTGATGGACGGCACGCCCTCCATGCGCCCGTACATGACCGACGAGGAGGGCAACGGCGGATACGTGTACGCCGACCTCAAGGGCAACGTCAAGAAGATCTACCGCGACTGACGGCCTCCCCGCCGCGCTGGTACGTTCGGAAGCCCCTGGTCGGAGCTGACGAAGGTGGTAGGGACAGTGGCACATCACGTACGCGGGGTCATCGCACGCGCCAAGGGCGCACCCGTGGAGACGGCCGTCATCGTGGTACCGGACCCGGGACCGGGGGAAGCCCTGGTCCGGGTCCGGGCCTGCGGGGTCTGTCACACCGACCTCCACTACCGCGAGGGCGGCATCAACGACGAGTTCCCCTTCCTCCTCGGCCACGAGGCCGCAGGCGTGGTCGAAGCCGTCGGCGAGGGCGTCACCGGCGTGGCCCCCGGGGACTTCGTCGTCCTCAACTGGCGGGCCGTCTGCGGGGACTGCCGGGCCTGCCGGCGCGGCCGCCCCTGGTACTGCTTCGCCACCCACAACGCCACGCAGAAGATGACCCTGGAGGACGGCACCCCGCTGGCCCCGGCCCTCGGCATCGGCGCCTTCGCCGAGAAGACCCTGGTGGCGGCCGGCCAGTGCACCAAGGTCGATCCGGCCGCCGCCCCCGCCGCGGCGGGCCTGCTGGGCTGCGGGGTCATGGCCGGTCTCGGCGCCGCCCTCAACACCGGCGGCGTCGGCCGCGGGGACTCCGTGGCCGTCATCGGCTGCGGCGGCGTCGGCAACGCCGCCGTGGCGGGCGCCCGACTCGCCGGAGCCGGCCGGATCATCGCCGTCGACCTCGACGACCGCAAGCTGGAACTCGCCCGCGGCCTGGGCGCCACGCACACCGTCAACGGCCGCTCCGCCGACGTGGTCGAGGCCGTCCGCGAACTCACCGGCGGCTTCGGCGCCGACGTGGTCATCGACGCCGTCGGCCGTCCCGAGACCTACCGGCAGGCCTTCTACGCCCGCGACCTCGCCGGCACCGTTGTCCTCGTCGGCGTCCCCACGCCCGAGATGAACCTCGAACTGCCCCTGCTGGACGTGTTCGGCCGCGGCGGCGCCCTGAAGTCCTCCTGGTACGGGGACTGCCTGCCCGAACGGGACTTCCCCGTCCTCATCGACCTCTACCTCCAGGGCCGCCTCGACCTCGACGCCTTCGTCTCCGAGACCATCCCCCTCGACGGCGTGGAGGAGGCCTTCGCCCGCATGGAACGCGGCGAGGTCCTCCGCTCCGTGGTCGAGCTGCCCTGACCCACGCGCGGCGGCGGGCGGGGCCCGCGCGGCCCCGCCCGCCCGCATAGACTCCCCGTACCGCCGCCCCACCGCGTCCGCAGGGAGACACCCGTGACCAGCAGCTACCGCCAGCCCGGCGTGGTGCTCACCGACCACCGCTTCCGGGTCCCGCTGGACCACGCGGCCCCCGCCGGCGAGCAGATCGAGCTGTACGGCCGCGAGGTCACCGCCGCCGGCCAGGACCCGACCGGACGCCCCTGGCTGCTCTACCTCGAAGGCGGCCCCGGCTTCGGCGCCCGCCGCTTCACCGGCACCCAGGCGTGGATCGGGCGCGCCGTCCGCGAGTTCCGGGTCCTCCTCCTGGACCAGCGCGGCACCGGCCGCTCCACCCCCGCCAACCGACAGACCCTGCCGCTCCGCGGCGGCCCCGCCGCACAGGCCGACCACCTCGCCCAATTCCGCGCCGACTCCATCGTCCGCGACTGCGAGGCCATCCGCCCCGCCCTCACCGGCGGCGCCCCCTGGACCGTCCTCGGCCAGAGCTTCGGCGGCTTCTGCGCCACCCACTACCTCTCCACCGCCCCCGAGGGCCTGCGCACCGTCCTCGTCACCGGCGGCCTCCCCGGCCTGGACGCCACCGCGGAGGAGGTCTACCGCGCCGCGTACCCCCGGGTCGAGCGCAAGAACCGCGCCCACTACGCCCGCTACCCGCAGGACGTTGCCCGGGCCCGGGAGATCGCCGAGCACCTCGACGCGCACGAGGTGCGGATGCCCGGCGGACACCGCCTCACCGTGGAGGGCTTCCAGTCCCTCGGCCTGATGCTCGGCGGCGCCGACGGCAGCCACCAGCTGCACTACCTGCTGGAGGACGCCTTCGTCCACACCCCCGCCGGCCCGGCCCTCTCCGACGCCTTCCTGGAAGCCGCGCGGTCCGCCCTCTCCTTCGCCGGACACCCCCTGTACGCCCTCCTCCACGAGGCGATCTACGCCCAGGACCCCACCGCCGCCACCGGCTGGGCCGCCGAACGGGTCCGCGCCGAACACCCCCGCTTCGACGCCCGGAAGGCCCTGGCCGGCGACGACCCGGTGCTCTTCACGGGGGAGACCGTCCACCCCTGGCACTTCGAGACCGACCCGGCCCTCGTCCCGCTCCGCGAGACCGCGGAGCTCCTCGCCGCCCGCACCGGCTGGCAGCCCCTCTACGACCGGGAGCGCCTGGCCGCCAACGAGGTCCCCGTCGCCGCCGCCGTCTACCACGACGACATGTACGTGGACACCGCGCACTCCCTGGACACCGCCCGGGCCGTACGGGGCCTGCGCACCTGGGTCACCGACGAGTTCGAGCACGACGGGGTCCGCGCGGGCGGCCCCCGTGTCCTGGACCGCCTCCTCGCCCTGGCCCGCGACGAGGTCTGACCCGCGACGCGATCGGAGCCTGGACCGGATCGGACCCGCGACGGGATCGTGCCCGGGGCCGCCGTACCGCGTCCCCGGAACCCGCGTCCCCCTGCGGTCCGACGGCGGCCCGCCTAGGCTGGTGATCATGACCGATCAGCTGGAACCCATGCCCGCCGACTGGCGGCGGGCCCTCGCCGTCGTCGCCCACCCCGACGATCTGGAGTACGGCTGCGCCGCCGCCGTCGCCCACTGGACCGACGGCGGCCGCGAGGTGGCCTACCTCCTGGCCACCCGTGGAGAGGCGGGCATCGACGGGATCGCCCCGGAGGAGTGCGGTCCGCTCCGCGAGGCCGAGCAGCGGGCGAGCGCCGCCGTCGTGGGCGTCTCCACGGTCGAGTTCCTCGACCACCGGGACGGCGTCATCGAGTACGGGACCGCGCTGCGCCGCGACATCGCCGCCGCCATCCGCCGGCACCGCCCCGAACTGGTCGTGACCCTCAACCACGGCGAGGTATGGGGCCCCGGCCCCGGGGGCGCCTGGAACTCGCCCGACCACAAGGCCGTGGGCCGGGCCGTGCTCGACGCGGCGGGCGACGCGGGCAACCGCTGGATCTTCCCGGAGCTCACCGCGCGGGGCCTGGAGCCCTGGAACGGGGTCCGCTGGGTGGCCGTGGCGGGCTCCTCCACCCCGACCCACGCGGTGGACGCCGGGCCCGGCCTGGAGCGCTCGATCTCCTCCCTGCTGGCCCACCGCGCCTACATCGAGGGACTCACCGACGAGGACCCCGAGACCTACACCCGGAACTTCCTCACCGGATTCGCGCAGGCCGCCGCCCCGCGGTTCGGCGGTCGGCCCGCGGTCACCTTCGAGCTCTTCCCCCGCTGAACCCCGCCCCCTATTCTGACGCACCATCAGAAGCGGGGGAGGGCGGCCCGGATGATCGACACCATCGGCACGGAGATCGACGAGGAGGAACGGCGGCTGCGGTTGGAGGTGACCGGGGACGGCCTGGCCGTGCTCACCCTCTGCCGCCCCGCCACCCTCAACGGCTGGAGCTGGGAGTCCTCCCGCCAACTCGGACTCCTCGCCGACCGGATCCGCTTCGACCCCGAGGTCCGGACCGTACTGCTGCGGGCCGAGGGCCGGGCCTTCTGCGCGGGCATCGACGTCACCGCCCCCGGCGGCGCCATCACCGGCGATTCCGCGGCGGCCCGGACCCGCAACTACTACGAGGGCATCCGCTGGGTCCACGAACGGTTCTCCGTCTTCGCCCGGCTCCCGCAGCCGGTGATCGCCGCCGTGCAGGGCCACTGCCTCGGCTTCGGCTTCGAGCTCGCGCTCATGGCGGACATCCGGGTGGCGGCCGAGGACGCCGTCTTCGCCCTCCCCGAGGTGGGCCTCGGAGTGGCCGTCGACGCGGGCGGGGACCTGCGCATCGCCCGCGAGGCGGGCGCCGGCTGGGCCAAGCTGCTCGCCCTGACCGGCCGCCGGATCGACGCGGCTGCCGCCGCCCGCCTCAACCTCGTCCAACTCGTCGTCCCCGGAGCGGAGCTGGAGACCACCGCCCGCGCCCTGGCCGCCCAGATCGCCGCCAACGCGCCCCTCGCCGTGCAGGGCGTCAAACGCGCCGTGGACGCCTTCGCCGACGCCCAACTGGCCGCCGCCCTGGACCGCACCGCCCTCACCGCTGCCCTCACCCTCACCTCCGAGGACGCCCGCGAGGGCTACGGCGCCCGCGCCGCCCGCCGGCCACCCCGGTTCGAAGGCCGCTGACCCCGGCCGGCGCCCCGGACCCCCACCGTCCCGTCGACCCGCCTCGCCGGACGGTCCCGCCCCGAACGGCGGGCCCGGCGTGGTCTCAGTCGCGGAAGGGCCCCCGGCCCAACTGCTCCCGGACGGGCACCACCTCGGGGCTCACCAGGGCCCGCCGCTGCCAGTTCGCCCCGTCCACCACCAAGGTGTGCCCGGTGATGAACCGGGCGTACGGCGAGGTGAGGAAGGTGGCCGCCCAGCCGATCTCGCGGGGCAGCCCGGTGCGCAGCGCGGGCTGGCGCCGGTCCCGGGGCCCGGGCGCGGCCCGGTCCAGTCCCGCCCGGATGTCCCCGGTCATGTCCTCGTGCGGGAAGAGCCCGGGCACCAGCCCGTTGACCTGGATCCCGTACGGCCCCCACTCCACGGCCAGGCTCTCGGTGAGGCTCTTCACCCCCGCCTTGGCGGCCGCGCTGTGCGCGAAGCCGGGCCCGCCCGTCCAGGCGTACGAGGCCCCGATGTTGACGATGGAGCCGGGGGTGCCGGCGGCCAGGTGGCGGCGGCCGAACTCGCGGGTGGTGAACCAGGTGCCGGTCAGGGTGGTGTCCACGACGGCCCGCCAGCCGTTCGGGGACAGGTCCTCGGCGGGCACCGGGAAGTTCGCCGCCGCGTTGTTGACGAGGATCCCGGGCAGCCCGAAGGCGGCCTCGGCCGCGTCGAAGAGCTCCGCGACGCGCTCCGGGTCCCGGATGTCGCAGACGGCGGCGCTGACCCGGCCGCCCTCGCCGAGCTGGTCCAGCTCGTCCCGGGCCCGCTGCAGGGGCTCGGCCCGGCGGCCCGCCAGGACCAGGTGCGCGCTGAGCCGGGCGAACTCGGCCGCGATGGCCTTGCCCAGGCCGGTCCCGCCGCCCGTCACCAGCGCCACGGCCCCCTCGAAGGTGCGGGCGGGCAGCGCGCTGGCCCCGAGCGCGGGCGGCCCGGGCAGACCGGGCAGACCGGGCAGACCGGGCGGCCCGGCCTGCCCGGCCGACGGGACCGCGGGGGTCTCGGCCGGGGGAGGGGCGGTGCGGGCGGCGTCGGCCGGTTCCGCACCGGCGGCCGGAGCGGACGGGGCGGGCACGCGGGGGCCTGAGGGGTTCATGGGAGCCATCGATAGCGTGCCGCGCGACGGACCGCCAGCCCCGTGACGCCGGGAGCCGGAGCGCGCCGGGCCGGGCGCCGGGGGGCGGGCACGGGCCCGTCGGGCGGCCCGTTCCGGCGGGCGCGATCCGGCCGTGGGGCACCGGCCCTGTTCCCGTCGCCCCAAGCGACTGCTTAGTATGCCGCGGAGTGCGGTCCCCCTACGGAGGCTGGAGGCCCCGGTGCAGGCTTGGCGCGTGCAGGCCCATGACGAACCCCTCAAGGCGATGCATCTCACGGAGGTGCCCGAACCCGAGCCGGGCCCAGGCGAGGTGAAGCTGCGGGTCCTCGCCGCCGCCGTCAACTTCCCCGACGCGCTGCTGTGCCGGGGGCAATACCAGATCCGCCCTCCGCTGCCCTTCACCCCCGGGGTGGAGATCTGCGGGGAGACCCCCGACGGCCGCCGCGTCATCGCCACGCCCCGGCTGCCGCACGGCGGGTTCGCCGAGTACGCCCTCGCCCCGGCCGACCGGATCCTCCCCGCCCCCGAGGCGCTGGACGAGGCCGAGGCCGCGGCCCTGCACATCGGCTACCAGACCGGCTGGTTCGGACTGCACCGCCGGGCCGGGCTCCGGCCGGGCGAGACCCTGCTGGTGCACGCCGCGGCGGGCGGGGTGGGCTCCGCCGCCGTCCAACTGGGCAAGGCCGCCGGGGCCACGGTCATCGGGGTCGTCGGCGGTCCCGCCAAGGCCGCCACCGCCGAAGCCCTCGGCTGCGACCTCGTCCTCGACCGCACCGCCCTGGCCCCCGCCGAACTCGCCGCACGCGTCAAGGAGGCCACCGCGGGCCGCGGGGCCGACGTGGTCTACGACCCGGTCGGCGGCGACGCCTACACGGCCTCCACCAAGTGCGTGGCCTTCGAAGGGCGGATCATCGTGGTCGGCTTCGCGGGCGGCTCCGTCCCCGCCCCGGCCCTCAACCACGTCCTCATCAAGAACTACTCCGTGCTCGGCCTGCACTGGGGCCTCTACGCCGACCGCGAGCCGGACGCGATCCGCGCCTGCCACGAGGAACTCACCCTGCTCGCCGACAGCGGCGCGATCCGGCCCCTCATCGGCGACCGCCTCCCGCTCACGGCCGCCGCGGAGGCCGTCCAGCGGGTGGCCGACGGCACCAGCACCGGCCGCCTGGCCGTGCTCCCCGGCCGCCCCTGACCGACCGTCACCCGCCGGGCGGCCGGAGCGCCGTTCCCGCCGTCGGCCGTTCGGCGGCGGGAGCCGGCCGGACGACCGATGCGCGCCGCCCACCGGCTCCGGCAGCCTCGACGGGTCGCCCCGGACCCCGGGGACGGCCGCGCCCCGACCACGCCCGGGACCGCGCCCCGCCCCTGCCCCGCGAGGACCCGTCGTGCTGCACGCCCTCTACCTGATCGGCATCTCCGCCTTCGCCGCCTCCGGCGTGCTGGCCGCGCACCGCGCCCGCATGGACCCCTTCGGAGGGCTCGTCCTCGCCTTCGCCGCGAGCGTCTCCGGCGGTACCCTCCGCGACCTGATCCTCGACCGCCACCCCCTGTACTGGACCCGCGACCCGCTCCTCCTCGCCCTCATCGCCGGCGTCGCGGTCGCCACCATGCTCTTCCTGCGCCGTCGCACCCTCCCGCACCGCACCCTGATGGTCGTCGACGCCGTGGGCCTGGCCGTGGTCACCGTCATCGGTGCCCGCGCCGCCATCGAGGCCCACGTCACCCCGTTCGCCGTCCTCCTCCTCGCCGTCCTCACCGGCGTCACCGGCGAAGTGGTCCGCGACGTGCTGTGCGGGCAGTTCCCGCCGCTCCTGCTCCGCGAGGAGGTGTACGCCACCGCCGCCCTCGCCGGAGCCGCCTGCCACCTCGGCCTGCACCACGCCCACGTGGCGGCCGGCACCACCGCCGTGGTCTCCGCCGGGCTCGTCTTCGCCCTGCGGATGGCCGCCGTCTTCGGCGACCTCCACCTGCCGCGGCTGCGGGCCGCCGCCCGGTGACCTCCTCCGGATCGGGGCGTTAGACCGCCTGAGGTGTACACGGCCCGACCCGGAGGAGAGCACATGAGCCAGCAACCGGTCACCTGGCGGAGCGGCGGCCCCCGCACCCTGACCCGCCCGCTCGCGGGCGGCCCGCTCCCCGGCCGCCGGGCCGTGCTGCGGGCCGCGTTCACCGTCGCCGTGGTCTCCGCCACCGCCGCCGCCCTGGCCCCCGTGCTCCGCGCCACCACCCGCAGCACCGTGGCCCCCGCCCGCACCCCGGGGCCGGAACCCGTACCGGCCCCGGCCCCCGGCCCCGCGCCCGCCCCCGTCTTCGAGGAGACCTACCGGGGCCGGCACATCGCCGCCTACCGCGGCACCGCCCGCACCGCCTCCGGCCGGGAGACCGTCGACGTCCGCATCGACGGCCGCCCCCTGCACGTGATGCGCCGCGCCGACGGCAGCTGGCTCAGCGGCGTCAACCACTTCGAATCCTTCGCCTCCCCCCGGGACCTGGCCCGCGCGGCCGTGGACGAACTCGGCGCCCTCCAACTGGCCACGGGCCCCTCCGGCCACCACGGCTGAGCACCCTCCCCGACCCCACGCCACGGACCGAAAGGGCAAGCCCGCGCGTGTACACCCGTCAGAACCAGAAGAACCTCACCGCCGCCCAGCGCAAGCGGTTCGTCGCCGCCGTCCTGGAGCTCAAGCGCGACGGCACCTACGACCGGTTCGTCCGCACCCACGACCGCTACTTCGTGCCCGACGACGACGACGGCCTGCGGGTCGGCCACATGTCGCCGTCCTTCTTCCCCTGGCACCGCCGCTACCTCCTCGACTTCGAAGAGGCCCTGCGGGCAGTGGACCCCACGGTCTCCGTCCCCTACTGGGACTGGACCACCGACCGCAGCCCCGCGGACCCGCTCTGGGGAGAGGACTTCATGGGCGGCACCGGCCAGGGCCCCGAACGCAAGGTCGCCACCGGCCCCTTCGCGCACGCCTCCGGCAACTGGCCGATCACCGTGGGCATCACGGAAGCCCCCTTCCTCACCCGCAACCTCGGCCGCCCCCACAACCCGATCACCCTGCCCACCGCCGCCGAGCTGCAGACCGCCCTCGACGACCCGGTGTACGACATGTCCCCCTGGGACTCCACCGCCTCGGCGGGCGGCTTCCGCAACAAGCTGGAGGGCTGGGCCGCGCCCCGCAGCGAACGCTGGCGCAACCACAACAAGGTCCACCAGTGGATCGGCGGCCACATGACCGGCGGCACCGCCCCCAACGACCCGGTGTTCTGGCTCCACCACGCCTTCGTGGACCTGATCTGGGACCGCTGGCAGGCCCGCCACCCCGGCTCCGGCTACCTCCCCGACGCGCCCCTGGACCGCTGGGACCGCCAGCGCGGCCGGGTCCTCACCCGCGAGGACCCCATGCCCCCCTGGGGGATCCCCCCGTCCTCGCAGCTCGGCCACGCCGGCGTCTACCGCTACGAGGTCTGAGCGGGGCCGACCGCACGCAGAGGGCCCCCCACCGCCGGAGCGGTGGGGGGCCCTTCCCGGTCATCGGGGGTCGCACGGCCCCCGCCCGGGAACCGGCTCAGTGGCCGTAGCCGCCGTGGTCGCCGCCACCCTGGTTGATGCAGGTGTTGCCGAAGGCCGGGTTCAGGAGGCCGATCACGTTGATCGTGTTGCCGCACACGTTCACCGGAACGTTGACGGGAACCTGCAGCAGGTTGCCCGAGGCGACACCGGGCGAACCGACCGCGGCACCCTGCGCTCCGGCATCGGCAACGGCCAGACCGGCACCGGCGGCCAGGGCGCTACCGGCGGCAACGGTGACGGCAGCCACCTTCGCGATACGCGACATCGAAATCTCCTTGAGAGGTGAAGCGCCGCGGGAATCCCGCGGCAGTGACATGGCGTACAACGCCGCCGGGCGTTCATGGTCACGGCCGCTGCGCCTACCCGGTGACGGGAAAGTCCACGGAGCGGAATCCGCGGGAGATCTGACCCACCGCTCCGGGTGCCACCCGGGCCACCGGAGTGCCGGTGCAGTCGGCCGTCGCGTAGAGCACGGCCCACCGGTCCGACTGGTTGACCACGCCCTGGCCGCGCCCGCCGGAGGCCGCGTAGCAGCCGGCCGGGTGGTGCAGGGCGTGGACCTTGTCGTCGGTCCCCACGTACTGGAAGTCGGTGCCGGCGGCGTGCGCCGTGCCCCCGACGGCCGTGACCGCGGCCGCGGTGGCCAGGAGGAGGGTGCGGTGGAAACGCATGGATGCCTCGATGTCCCGGAATGGATCGGCTCAGCCGATGGCGGCGGCGCGGGTCGCCCCCGCTGCCGGTCTCAACCCACCGGCCGGCACCGGGTCACGGCCTGTCACCCGTAGGGGCAGCCGCGCGGGCGGGGACGGGCTGGGCGACAATGCCGGAAGAGGCGCCGCCGACACCTGGGAGGCATCGTGACGGAGTCCGTGGACGAGGGGACGATCACCGCTCCGACCCGGTACGGGACCGTGCGCGGCCGCTTCGAGGCCGGCGTGGCCGTCTTCCGGGGCATCCCCTACGCGGCCGCCCCCTTCGGCCCCCTCCGGTTCGCGGCCCCGGCCCCTCCGGAGCCCTGGGACGGGGTCCGCGAAGCCCTCGCGTTCGGTCCCACCCCTCCGAAGAACCCCTACCCCAAGCCGTTCTCCGAGCTGCTCCCGGACCCGGTGCTGCCCGGCGAGGACTGCCTCACCCTGAACGTGTGGACCCCCGACCCCGCCCCCTCGGCCCGCCTGCCGGTGATGGTGTGGATCCACGGCGGGGCGCTCACCCGCGGCTCCTCCGCGGTCCCCGTCTACGACGGGCGCGCCTTCGCCCGCGACGGGGTCGTGCTGGTCTCCCTGAACTACCGGCTGGGCGTCGAGGGGTACGGGGTCTTCCCCGACGCCCCGCAGAACCGCGGCCTCCGCGACCAGCTCGCCGCCCTGGCCTGGGTCCGCGACAACGTCGGCGCCTTCGGCGGGGACCCGGACCGGGTCACGGTGTTCGGCGAGTCCGCCGGGGCCATCAGCATCGGCGCCCTGCTGGCCTGCCCGGCCGCCGAGGGCCTGTTCGCCCGCGCGGTACTGCAGAGCGGCGCCCCCGAGGTGCTGCCCCGGGACAAGGCCCGCACCATGGTGCGGCGGATGGCCTCGGCGCTCAAGGTGCCCGCCACCGCGGCGGCCTTCGCCCGGGTGGACCGGACGGCGCTGCTCGCCGCCCAGGCCTCCGCGCTGCGCCGCTCCGGCCCGCTGCTGGGCGGACCCGCCTTCGCCCTGGTCCCCGACGGGGAACTGGTGCCCGAGGACCCGCTGGCCGAGCTGGTGGCGGGCCGGGTCGGCCGGGGCGTGCCGCTGCTGGCGGGCTGGACGGCGGAGGAGTACCGGCTCTGGCTGGCGCCCACCGGCCTGCTGGGCCCCATGGACCGGCTGGGGCCGCTCACCCTGGGCTTCGGCATGCTCCGCAGCGGCCGTGGCCGGGCGGACCTGCGGGCCCTGAAGGAGGCCCTGCCCGGGGCGGGCGCGGGTCAGGTGGTGGGGGAGCTGCTCACGGACCTGCTGCTACGGGATCCGTTGCGGGCCCTGGCCGGTTCGGGCCGCACGGCCCGGCGGGCCCCCGTGCACCTGTACGAGTTCCGCTGGCGCTCCGGGATCGAGGGCATCGGCTCCTGCCACGCCCTGGAGCTGGGCTTCGTCTTCGACACGCTGGGCGTGCCGGAGTCCTCGTGGCTGGCCGGCCCGTCGGCCCCGCAGGAGCTCGCGGACGAGATGCACGGGGCCTGGGTCCGGTTCGCGACCGTCGGGGCGCCGGGCTGGCCCGCGTGGCGTTCCGAGGGGGACCGGCCTCACCCGTTCGGGTCAGCGCTGCCGGAGGTTCCGGAGGCGGACCGGGCCCTGGTGCGAGGCGTCTGAAGGGTCCGGGCCGTCGGGCGGACCGTGGCTCAGGCCACCGGCACCGGGCCGACGAGGCGGTCACTGATCCACTTGATCGGTCCCTCGCCCATGGCGGGCACGTACGTCTTGGCGTTGTGCCGGCCGCCCTGGATGACCTTGAGTTCGGTGTGGATCGGTCCCTTCCCGTACCGGGCGATGAACCGCTTCACGTCCGGCAGGGTGTGGGTGTTGCTCTCGTTCGTGCCGACCTGGAAGGCGAGGTACACGTCCGGACCCTTGCGGGCGATCAGGTCGCGGGCGAGCAGCGAGGGGTCGTTGGCCGCCTTCTCCCGGTCGTGGCCCTTCCACAGGCGGGAGTCGGGGGCGATGTCGGGGCCGGAGGCGATCACGGCCTTGAACTTGTCGGGGTGCTTGAGGACGGCCTTGAGTCCGGCGAAGCCGCCGGTGGAGGAGCCCATGAAGGCCCAGCCGTCCCGGGAGTCCACGGTGCGGAAGTTCTCCCGCATCAGCTCGGGGACGTCCTCGGTGAGCCAGGTCCCCATCTTGGGCTGTCCGGGGATGTCGGAGCCGTCCCAGTAGAGGCCGCCGTCGTCGGGGGCCGGATTGAGCACGGGCATGGCCAGGAGGAAGGGCTTGCTCTTGCCCTCGGCGTACCACTTGCTGATGCCGGCCTGGAGCCCGAGGTCGGTGCCCATCCAGTAGTTGGAGGGGAATCCGGGGCCGCCGGGCAGGGCGATCATGACGGGGAACCCGCTGTCGGCGAACTCCTTCTCGGAGTACTCCTTCGGGGCCCACACCCAGACCTTGCCGGTGAAGCCGGACTTCTTGCCCGCGAAGGTGGTGACGGCCACGTGGGTGCCGTCGGGCAGGGTCATCGCGTTCTTGAAGTCGGCCGCCGGGCCGGTGGGCAGCAGGCCGTGCGGGGTACCGGTGGCGTCGGCGCCGTCCGGGCGGGGAGTGGCCTTCGCGCCGCCGGTACCCGTGCCGGTGCGGTCCGTCGGGGCGCCGAAGGAGACCGGGTCCCCCTTGTCGGTGAAGGGGGGTATCTCGTAGTGGGCCATCACCTGCCAGGCGGTCAGGCCGAGCGCGGCCGTGGCGGCCCCCGCGATCACCCAGCGACGGGCCCGGTTCGGGCGGCGGCGGTGGCCCGCGGGGCGCGGCTCCTGGGGTGCGTACGACATGTGCTTGCTGCTCCGGACTGTGCTGCCGCCCCGGACGGGGCAGGGTGTTTCCGTTTCCGTCCGAAGGATGAGCGGGAGCCGGTCGAGGTTGCCCATTTTTATCTCTCTTGGGAGGAAAGAGGGCTGCTCGTTACCGACCGGCCCGGGTCGCGAACGGACGGCACGACCGGGGGCCGGGAGCGCGGACCGGGGTCGGTGACCGCCGGGTGTGGCACTCGCCCCCGCCCCGGCCCACACGGTGACTAAGGTGAGGGCATGGCTGAACACTCCGTGACCGTGAACGACGTGACCCTGGCCTACGAGGACCTCGGCCCGGCGGACGGCCCGGCCGTCCTGCTCGTGCACGGCCACCCCTTCGACCGCACCCTCTGGTACCCGCAGGCCCGGGCCCTCACCGCCGCCGGGTACCGGGTCCTCCTGCCGGACCTGCGGGGATACGGCCGCAGCCGGGTGGTCCCCGGGACCACCCGCCTCTCCGACTTCGCCGACGACCTGGCCGGGCTGCTGGACCGGCTGGAAGTGCCGCGGGCCGTGGTCGGCGGGGTCTCCATGGGGGGCCAGATCGCCATGGAGTTCCACCTCGGTCGGCCGGACCGCGTGACCGCCCTGGTCCTGGCCGACACCTCGCCGGTCGCCGAGACCGCCGAGGGCCGCCGCGCCCGCGCCGAGCTCGCGGACCGGCTGCTCGCCGAGGGCATGTCCGGGTACGCCGAGGAGGTCATCGGCCGGATGATCGCGCCCTACCACGTCACCGGGAAGCCCGAGGTGGCCCGGCACGTCCTCGGGATGATGCGGACCACCGACCCCGAGGGCGCGGCGGCGGCCCTGCGCGGCCGCGCCGAGCGCCCCGACTACCGCAGTTCCCTCGCCGGGCTCAAGGTGCCGGCGCTGGTGCTGGTCGGCGCGGACGACGAGTACACCCCGCCCGCCGGGGCCCGCGCCCTGCACGCCCTGCTCCCGCAGGCCGTGCTGGCGGTCATCGAGGAGGCGGGTCACCTGCCCGGCGTCGAGCAGCCCGAACGCGTCAACGCGGCCCTGCTGTCCTTCCTGGAGAAGGCCGTACCCGTCACGGACCGGGCCCGGTAGGGGCGCCGGTCCTCAGCCCTCCCGCGCGATGCGCTCCAGTAGCGCGGGCAGGGCCGTCCCGATCGGCTCCCGGACCACCTCGACGGCGAGCGCGTCGTACGGGGTCGGTTCGGCGTTCACCACGAACAGACGCGCCCCGTGTTCGGCGGCGATGCCCGCCAGGGAGGCCGCGGGCTGCACCTGGAGGCTCGTCCCCACGGCCACGAACACCTCGCAGCCCTTCGCCACCGCCATCGCCTGCCCCAGCACCTCCGGGTCCAGCCGCTGCCCGAACATCACGGTGGCCGGTTGCAGCACCCCGCCGCAGGACCGGCAGTCCGGGTCCGGTTCCCCCGCCGCCAGCCGCTCCAGGGCCTCCGCCATCGTGGAACGCGCCGCGCACCGGGTGCACCGCACCGCGCGGGCCGTACCGTGCAGCTCCAGCACCTTCCGCGGGGACACCCCGGCGAGCTGGTGCAGTCCGTCCACGTTCTGGGTGAGCACCCGCACCGGCACCCCGGCCCGTTCCAGGTCCGCCACCGCGCGGTGGGCGGCGTTCGGGCGGGCGTTCAGGAGGCCCAGGTCCCGCCGCATTCGCCAGGAGGCGCGCCGGACCTCCGGATCGGCCATGTAGGCGTCGTAGGTGACGAGCTTCTCGGCGCCGGGTTCGCGCCGCCAGAGGCCGTTCGGCCCGCGGTAGTCGGGGATGCCCGAATCGGTGGAGACGCCGGCCCCGCTGAGGACGGCGACGAGAGGTCTGCCCATGGCCGGAGCGTAGGCGGCCCGACGGGGCGGCCGCGAACGGATATCCCGGACGTCCCGGCCCCCGGCGGCGGTGCGGCGCGCGCCGGGTTCCGCGGCGGGGAGAACCCCGCCGCACGGGTCTCAGTCCTGCTGCGGCCAGTCGTCCGTGCGCCACTCGCGGGCGGCGCGCCCGGCCGGGCCGCCGTGTCGGGCGAGCGCCGCCGCCAGGTCCCCGTACACCGGGACCGCCGGATCGGCGCCGTTCGCCCGGACCGGTGCCGGACCGTCCGTCGGCACCGCCGCCAGCTCCAGCTCCCGACCGCCCTCCGCCAGGCGCGCCGCGGCCTCGGCCACCGCCCGGCGGCCGCAGGCCGACCAGCCGCGCAGACCGGTCAGATCCAGGACCACCGGCCCGGTGCCCCGGGCCAGGGCCCAGCCCACCGCGCCGGAGAAACGTTCCGTCGCCTCCGGTCCCAGGTATCCCGCCAGGGACAGGACCCCCAGGCCCTCCTGCGTGGTGTAGCGCCATTCGATGGTCATGGACGGTTCCTCGTTCCTACCGGGTGGTGCGGGGCCCCCGCGACGCTGCGGGAGCGGGGGAGCCCCGGGCCGTCCCGGGGCGGCGGTTCAGCCCTGGTACTCCGTGAGGTCGATGGCGTACACCCGCAACGGGTGTCCGTGGGCGGGGGAGACGGTCTCCCGTTCCAGCCCCATGCCCAGTTTGCGCATCACGTTCTCCGAGGCCGTGTTCTCCGGGCGGCAGATGCTGACCACCCGGTCCAGATTGCGGTCCTGCACGGCGAACTCCAGCGCCGCGTGCGCCGCCTCCGAGGCGTAGCCCTGGCCCCAGAAGGGGCGCCCCAGCCGCCAGCCGATCTCCACCTCGTGGCTCAGCTCCGGCAGGAAGTGCGGGACCGAGAGCCCGGCGAAACCGGCCAGCTCGCCCGAGCCGAGCAGCTCCACCGCGAACAGGCCGAAACCCTCCTCGTCCCACTCCTCCTCCCACCGCTCGATCGCGTCGGCGGTCTGCTCCTCGTCGAGCACGGAGCCGTCCCTGATCCAGCGCATCACCGTGGGATCGGCATTGATCTCGGCCATGGCGGTCAGGTCCTCCTCGCGCCAGCGGCGCAGCAGGAGGCGGGGGGTGTGGATCTCGGTCATGGAGCCCATCCTTCCGGACCCGGCCCCGGTCGGGAAATCCGCTCCGCCAGGCGAGACGGTCCGCCGGCCGGCGGACCGGTGCACCCGAACGGCCGACACCGATGAGTTCCGGCCGCCCCGACGGTCCATACATCGGGACGGCCCGTCCACCCGGGACGGCCGCGCACCCCGAGCACGAGGAGGCCGTGATGACGGTGACGGGCGGCAGGGCGTTCACCACCTGCCTGTGGTTCGACGGGCGGGCCGAGGAGGCCGTGGACTTCTACCTTTCGGTCTTCGAACGGTCGAGCCGGGGCCGCGTCGGCCGGTACACGGAGGCCGGACCGGGGCCCGCGGGCTCGGTGCTGGCGGTGGAGTTCACCCTCAACGGACAGCAGTTCGTCGCGATCAACGGCGGACCGGAGTTCACCTTCAACGAGGCGGTCTCCTTCCAGGTGCACTGCGCCGACCAGGAGGAGGTCGACTTCTACTGGGACCGGCTCACCGCCGGCGGCGGCCGGGGGGTGGCCTGCGGCTGGCTCAAGGACCGCTTCGGCGTCTCCTGGCAGGTCGTCCCCGACGAGGTGCTGGAGATGATCGGCGACGAGGACGGGGAGCGGGCCGCCCGCACCGCGACGGCCATGTACCGGATGGTCAAGATCGACATCGCCGCGCTGCGCGAGGTCTTCGACGGCGCGTGAGCCCCCGCGCCGCCCGCGGCCCGCGCCTTGACAGGGCGCGGGCCGCGGGCTTTGATGATCGCGGTGTTTCGTGGCGCAGGGTCGAAGAGCAGTGGGCAGGCCGATCGCCGGGCGAGCACCATTCACCAAGGGGCGATGTCATGAGTTCACACTCCGCATTGCGCGTCTGACGGCCCGAGCGCCCCGTGCGCCGCCGTCGTATCCGACCCCGGATCCACCGGGCGCCCGTTCGCGGCGTCCCGGCAGCTTCCTGAACCCCTCGCGGTCGTCCGTGCCGCGGGCGCCCGCGCGCGCCCGCCCGGGCCGACCGTCCGGGGTCCGGTTCCCGAGGTCGGTACCTCCGGCGCACCCCGGCGCTCTCCGTGACCGTCGCGTCCGTCGCCGCGTCCGTCCGCCGCGTCCCGCGGCCGAACCGGATGGCGGCTTCCCGTAGTCGACACCCCGACACCCGAACCGGAGACCTGCCACACCCATGCCCGAGAACACCACGACCGACCAGGACCCGACCACCACTCCCCTGGAGGACCCGCGCAGCGGCGCGGCCCCCGAGGACCCCGCCGCGGCCTTCGCCGACTTCAACCGCCGCGTCATCGAGGAGTTCCGCGCCCGCGGGGGCCGGGTCGGCGGCCCCTTCGAGGGCGGCGACCTGCTGCTCCTCACCACCACCGGCGCCCGCTCCGGCGCCGAGCACACCGTCCCCCTCGGCTACGTGCGCGCCGAGGGACTGCTCCTCGTGGTCGCCTCGGCCGGCGGCGCCCCCCACCACCCGGCCTGGTACCACAACCTCCTCGCCCACCCCATGGTCCGGGTGGAACGGGGCACCGACACCTTCGAGGCCGTGGCCGTACCCGCCGAAGGGGCCCGCCGCGACCGCCTCTTCGCCCTGGTCGCCGAGGCCCAGCCGGGCTACGCCGACTACCAGGCCGGCACCGACCGCATCCTGCCCGTGGTGGTCCTGGAGGCCACCGGCCCCGCACCGGGCGAGGAAGTGGCCCCGCCGACCGACATGGCGGGCAAACTCCTGGAGATCCACGGCTGGTTGCGCGCCCAGCTCGGGCACGTGCGCCGCGAGGCCGAAGCCCACTTCGCGGCCCGGACCGCCCACGGGACCGGGCCCGCCGCCCAGGGCGGTCCCGCCCCCGCCCCGGGGCTCGGGCTCCAGCTCCGCCAACACTGCCTGGCCTTCTGCGAATCGCTGGAGTTCCACCACACCGGAGAGGACCGGCACGTCTTCCCCGCCCTGGAACGGCAACACCCCCACCTGGCCGCGCCCCTGGCCCGGCTGCGAGCCGAGCACGTGACCGTGGCCCGCATCAAGGGGGAACTGCTCGACCTGCTCCGGGGCGTGGCCGGCGCCGACCCGGAGGAGTTCCTCGCCGCCCTGGACGGGATGACCCGCGAACTGGGCGACCACCTCGACTTCGAGGAGGAATCGCTCCTGCCCGCGCTGGCCGGGATCCCCTTCCCGCCCGTGCCCCCGCCCGGGGCCTGACCGGCACCGACCCGGGGCGGGCGTCCGCGCGGCGCCCGCCCCGGGCGGGGGCTCACTGCTCCCGCAGACCCCACGGAGAGCCGTACTCCGTCAACAGGTCCAGGAACGGCCGCGGCGGCAGGGCCTCCGGACCGAGCACCCCCGCGCCCGACCAGTCCCCGCGGGCCAACAGCTCCAGGGCCACCACCGGATTGATCGCGGTCTGCCAGACCACCGCCTGGGAGCCGTACTCCCGCATCGACCACTGGTTGTCGACCACGTGGTAGAGGTACACCTCGCGCGGCTTCCCGTCCCTGACGCCCTTCACCCAGGTGCCCGCACAGGTCTTGCCGGTCATCCGGTCACCCAGGGTCGCCGGGTCCGGCAGCGCCGCGGCCACCAGGTCCCGCGGGGAGACCCGGGCCTCGCCCAGGTCCGAGCGCACCGCCACCGGCTCGGTCCGGTCCAGGCCCAGCGCGTGCAGGGTCTTCAGCTTCTCGATGAAGTCCGCGCCCAGCCCGTACTTGAAGGTGACCCGCCGCGCCTTCACCCAGCGCGGCACCAGCAGCACCTCCTCGTGCTCCACGTTCACGCACTCCACCGGCCCGATGCCCTCGGGAAAGTCGAACACCTCCGGTTCGCTGAACGGCGCCGTGGTGAACCAGCCCCGGTCGGCCTCGTAGACCACCGGCGGGTTCAGGCACTCCTCGATGGTGGTCCAGATGTTGAAGGACGGGGCGAACTCGTACCCCTCCACGGTCAGATCCGCCCCGTCCCGGATGCCGATCTCCTCGATCTCGTCGAAGAGCTCGTCCGCCGCGTACCGGGCGAACACGTCCGACAGGCCCGGCTCCACCCCCATGCCCACCAGCGCCAGCCGCCCCGCCTCCTCCCACCGGGGCGCCAGCTCGAACTGGGCGTCGCCCAGCTTCACCCCGCACTCCTCGTGGGGCCGCTCCGGGTGCGGGTACGACAGGGACATCGCCATGTCGAGGTAGTGGGAACCGGCCGCCAGCGCCGCCCGGAACAGCGGCAGCACGAACCGCGGGTCGGTGGCGTTCAGCAGGACGTCGTGCCCGCCCCCGGTGAGCGCCGCCGTCACCGCCGCCTCGTCCGAGGCGTCCAGGCGCAGCGCCGAGAACCGCTTCTCGTCCGGGCCCAGCGCGGCCACCGCCGCCTCGGCCCGCCCGAGGTCGTAGTCGGCGACGGTGACGTGCTCGAAGAACGCGCGACGGGCCGCGATCCGGGTGACGGCGGTGCCCACACCGCCCGCTCCCACGAGGAGGACACGCATGGCGGAACCTTCTTCCCTGACTGGACCCGGGCCCGCTACCGGGCCCGGCGGAGGTCGTGGGGTGGATGAAACCCGCGGCCCCGCGATAACGTCAATGGTGTTGGCATAAGGCTCACCCGGACGGAAGGCGCGCAGGAGCATGCCCAAAGAGGTGGTTCCCGAGGCGGCCCGCAGGCGGCGCCGCCCGACCCGCACCGGCACGGTCCTCTCCGAGGCCCTGATCGTGGAGACCGCGCTGCGGATGCTCCGCGAGCACGGTAGCGCCGGGCTCAGCGCCCGTCGCCTCGGCGCCGCCCTCGGCGCCGACCCCAGCACCCTGTACCGCTACTTCGCGGGCATGGACGAGCTGACCCGGGCCATCGGCGAGGAGCTGACCGGTCGCGCCCTGGAGGGCTGGCGCCCCGGCGGGGACTGGCGGGAGGACCTGCGCGCCCTCGGGCTGCGCGTGCACGGCGCCTATCTGGCGCACCCGCAGGCCGCCGTGCTCACGGCGAGCCGCGTCACGGGCCGCCCCCGGGAGATCGCCGCCGACGAGGCCGTCCTCGGGGTGCTGCGCGGGGCCGGGTTCCCCGACCGCGACGCGGTGCGGATCTACCACGCCTTCATCGACCAGAGCCTCGCCTTCGCGGCCCTCGACGCGGGCGCCCTCGCCCTCGCCGCGGAGGCCCGGTCCGTCGACGAGGACATGTGGCGCACCACCTACGCCCGGCTGCCCGCCGACAGGTATCCGCACCTGGCGGCCACCGCCGGGCTGCTCGCGGCCCGGATGACGGAGAGCGCCTACCCCGACGCCCTGGACCTGCTGCTGCGCAGCGCCGCCGCCGAACTGGCCGCGGTGGGCGACCGTTCGGACGGGGCCCGCCGCCGGGAGCCCTGAGCGGCCGGCCGATACTGGGCCGGTGGAAGAGATCATGGGCAGGTTGGCCGTCCTCGGCACCTTCTTCGCCGTCGACTGCGGCCCGGTGCCGGAGGCGCGCGGCTTCCGCCCGGTGGCCGAGCTGTACGGACCGGGCCTCGACGCGTTGGTGGACCGGGTCGGCGCGCGTCTGGGCACCGGTCCGGATCGGATCGCCGCCTCCACCGCGCAGTTCGGGATCGCGGCCCGGCTCTGGTCCCTGGCGCTGGGCCCGGCGGTCCTCGCCGGGACGGTCCCCGACCTCGGGCCCGAGCGGGTCTGGTGGCGGCAGCCCGCGGGCGGCTCGCTGGAGTTCGCCCTGCCCGACCCCCGCCCGGTGCCCGGGCGGCCCGCGGAGGTCCTGGACCGGGTCGTCTCGGAGAACCTCGGCCTCCTGGACGCGGAGGTGCGGGCCCGGTACGGGGTGTCGCCGAAGGTGCTGCGCGGCAACGCCTCCTCCTCGGTGGCCGCGGCCCTGACGCAGCTGGGCTCCCGATTCCCGGACGCCCCGCACTCCCCGGCGGAGCTGGGCACGGCCCTGCTGACGGACGGACCCTTCGCCGGGACCGGCACCTTCGTCCACGAGCCGGGGCTCGGCTCGGCCTACGTCCGCAACAGCTGCTGCCTGTACTACCGGGCCCCCGGCGGCGGTCCCTGCGGGGACTGCGTGCTCAGGACCCGCCGGGCCGCCCGCGCCTGACGGATCCGCGGCCGTCGCCGTGGTGGGATGTGGCCCGGTTCCAGCGCGAGCGAAGGGAAGACAGGGAGCATGTCCGAGGACAGCGGCACCATGCGGGCGATGGCATACGGGGCGTACGGCGGGGACGAGGCGCTCGCGTCGAGCACCCTGCCGGTGCCGAAGGTGGGACCGGGGGAGGTGCTGGTCAAGGTCCGGCGGGCCGCCGTGAACCCGGTGGACTGGAAGATCATGGGCGGTCACCTGGACCAGCTGATGGACGTGCTCTTCCCGGTGGTGCCGGGTTGGGACGTCTCCGGCACCGTGGAGCGGCTGGGCATCGACGTGCCCGAGTTCTCGGTGGGCGACGAGGTCATCGCGTACGCCCGCAAGGACTACGTGCACGGCGGCACCTTCGCGGAGTACGTGACCGTGCCCGCCCGGTCCCTGGCCCCCAAGCCCGCCGCCCTCGGCTGGGAGGCGGCGGCCGGGTTGCCGCTGGCCGGGCTGACCGCCTACCAGTTGCTGAGCCGGCTGGGCACCGGCGAGGGGGACACCGTGCTCGTGCACGGAGCGGCCGGTGGCGTCGGCTCGCTCGGGGTGCAGATCGCCCGGGCCTTCGGGGCGCGGGTCATCGGCACGGCCTCGCCCCGCAATCACGACCGGGTCCGGGAGCTGGGCGCCGATCCGGTGCAGTACGGGGAAGGGCTCACCGACCGGGTCCGGGCGCTGGCGCCCGGCGGGGTCACGGTGGTCGCCGACTTCGTGGGCGGGGTGCTGGACGTGACCCGTGAGGTGCTGGCCCCCGACGGGAGGCACGCCTCCATCGCGGACGCCTCCGTGCTCGGCGCCGGCGGGCAGTGGATGTGGGTCCGGCCGGACGGGGCGGACCTGGCCGAACTGGGCGGGTTGGCCGACCGCGGGCTGTTGACCGTGCCGGTGGCGGAGGTGTTCCCGTTGGAGCGCTTGGCCGAGGCGTTCGCCCTGAGCCGGACCGGGCACGTGGCCGGGAAGATCGTCATCGAGGTCTGAGCCGCCGGCGGGCCCGCCGAGGGCGCCGGAAGCCGGCCGGAAATCCCGGGTGTGAAGGGCGGTCCGATCGAACGGACGGCCACCCCGGATCCGGCGCGAACGCCGCTGACGAGCAAAAACGCACTTATTCGATCGGGAACGGACACAGCCCGAGGCCGGAAGATCCTCTTCCGGCCTCGGGCCGCTTGTTTTCCGGCATGTTCCGATGGAATGTGCCAGAACTCCCTTGCGAACAGACGTTGTTGAGTAGCGTCTGCCGACGTACGCCACCGCGTGCAGCTTCGGCGGCAGGGAGGGGAGCCCGCGTGCCCGGGATAGATGAATGCCTGTCCGAGGCCATGGCGGTGCCCGGTGCCCGAGGTGCCGCACTCGTCGACTGGAGCAGCGGACTGGCCCTGGGCACGGCGGGCGACTCACCGGTCGGGGACCACGAGGTCACCGCCGCCGAAACCGCCGAACTGGCCCGCGCCGCAGCCGAGTACGAGAGCTTCGCCCCCAACGGGGCCACGGACGGCGAACCGCCCGGGGCCGACGGACCGCCCCTCGAAGACGTGATCGTCACCACCCGCTCCGGGTACCACATCCTCCGCTTCGTCGAAACCAGCTTCGACAGCAGTATCTTCCTCCACCTCTGGCTGGACAGGGATTCCGGAAACCTCGCCCTGGCCAGGATCCGCCTCCGTGAGCTCGCCGGGGAGCTGGTACTCAGATGACCGTCGACACCCTGCCCACCGCCGTCTCCCCGATGCTGCACCGCCTCGCCGAGGAAGGGGCCACCGGCGCCCTCCTGCGCGACCACGGCACCCTCTTCCTGGAGGACGGCCGAGTGGTGCACGCCGAGAGCCCCGCCACCCCCGGCCTCGACATCCTCCTCACCTCCGGCGGACGCCTCCCGCTGGCGGGCTGGCAGGAAGCCGTGGACCGGGCCGGCCCCCGCCGCGAAGTCGGCCGCTTCCTCGTGGAATCCGGCCGGATCGCCGGCGGCGAACTGGAGATATGCCACCTCGGCGCCGTCTTCGACGCCGCCTTCTTCGCCCTCGCGCCCGCCGGCGGCCCCACCCGCTTCCGCCGCGGCGCCACCCACTGGCTGGGCTCCGTCGCCTCCGTCCCGGCCGCCGCCCTCCAGCGGGAGACCGTCCGCCGCCGCGAACTCCTCGACGCGGTCTGGCCTTACCCCGCCCTCGACACCGCCCCCGTGGTGCCCCGCCGGGCCGCACCCGGACAGAGCGTCACTCCCCGCCAGCGCGCCCTGCTGCGCAAGGCCGACGGACGGCGCAACGCCGCCGCACTCGCCTGGGAACTCGGCCGACCCGCGTTCCACACCCTGCTGGAAGTACGGCGCCTGGCCGCGACCGGGCTGGTCGAGACGCCGCACGCAGCCCAGCCCGAACCACCGTCCGCCCTGCCCGGCTGGGTAACGCAGGTCGCCTCACCCGACATCGCCCTGCTCCGTCGGCTCCGTGACGCCTTGGAGGCAACCCTGTGACCGCGCTATCCCACCGTCGTTCCGGCCGGGTCACGTGTATCCCGTCATGAGGCTGCCGATGCGCCAGCGCGGCGGCGGCCGGCCCACCAGAAGCCCTCAGGAGAGGAGACAGCTGTTGACGGCAGAACCGGAAGTGCTCGGCGAACTCCGGCGGTTGCGGGCCCGGCTGCCCCAGCTCACCGGGGCCCTCGCCGCCAGCGTCGACGGCCTGGTCCTGGCCCGGGAGAGCCGGGCGGAAGAGGCGGAACCGGTCGCCGCCCTCACCGCCTCCGCCCTCGGCGTGGCCCAGCGCCTCACGGACCTCACCGGACAGGGCGGCTTCAAGGAACTGCTCGTCCGCGGCGAGGACGGCTACGTGGCCACCTACGCCGCCGGCCGCTCGGCCGTGCTCACCCTGCTCGCCGAGCCCCGCATCAACGTCGGCAGGCTCCACCTGGAGGCCCGCCGCTCCAGCGCCCGCATCGGGGAACTCGTCGACGAGGCCCTCGCCCGTCGCGAATCCTGAGCGCGCCACCCGTACCCGCGACACCGCACACCCCGTGCCGGCCGCCGGCCCCTCCGGCGACCGCGTCCCTCACCAGCGAAGGAAGAACCAGCTCATGGCGAACACCGAAGCCTCCCTCAAGGAAGCGATGAACATCGACGGCGCCGTCGGAGCGGCCCTGGTCGACTACAACAGCGGCATGGCCCTGGGCATGGTCGGCGGCGGCAAGGAGCTCGACCTCAACCTCGCCGCCGCGGGCAACACCGACGTGGTCCGCGCCAAGGTCCGCACCATGGAGATGCTCAAGCTCGCCGACGAGATCGAGGACATCCTGATCACCCTCGGCGGCCAGTACCACCTCATCCGGCTGCTCCGCGGCCGCAACACCAACGGCCTCTTCCTCTACCTCGCCCTCGACCGGGGCCGCGCGAACCTGGCCATGGCCCGCCACCAGCTCCGGGCCATCGAGAACGTGCTGGAGGTCTGACGCACCACGCCCCGGGCGGGCCCGACACGGGCCCGCCGGGCGCGGGGACTCAGCGCGCCCCGAAGTTCTGCGTCCACCACGGGCCGCCGGACCCCGAGTGGATCCCGACCCCGATCTCCTTGAACGAGCAGTTCAGGATGTTCGCCCGGTGGCCGGAGCTGTTCATCCACGACTCCATCACCGACGCCGCCGTCTGCTGCCCGCGCGCGATGTTCTCCCCGTACGTGGACCAGGCGTACCCGGCCGCGGTGATCCGCTCGCCCGGACCCGCACCGTCCGGGTTGGTGTGGTCGAAGTAGTCCCGCGCGGCCATGTCGTCCGAGTGCGCCTGCGCCGCGTCCGCCAGCTTCGCGTTGTTCGTCAACGGACCGCACCCGGCCCGCGCCCGCTCCTCGTTCACCAGCGAGATCACCTTGCCCGCCGTCCCCGAGGCCCCGCCGGAACCGCCGCCCACCTTCGTCGGCTTCGGACGGGCCGTCGTCGGAGCCGGCTTCGGCGTGGCCTTCGGGGGCTTGCGCGTCACCGAGGGACGCGGCGTCGGGCTCGCGCTCGGCGAGGCCGAAGGCGAGACCGAGGGCTTCACCGAAGGCGAGGCCGAGGGCGAGGGGGACCGCTCCGGCGTGGGCGCGACCCGCGAGGACCGCACCGACGCGGGCGCCGCCGGGGCCGTCAGCTGCCGCACCGCCTCGCCCCCCGGCTCCTCCGGGCCCGAGAACAGGTGGTACGCGCCGCCCGACACGGCCACCACCGCGGCCGCGCCGGCCACCGCCACCCGTCTGCGGCCCCGCTGCCGCTGCCGCCGCAGCGCCCCGCGGCCCCCGGCCGAGGTGGCGCCGCCGACCCCGCCCGCGGCGGCACCGTGACCGGCCGCCGTCGAGGCGTGACCCACCGGAGCCATGGTCGCCGCCCCGCCCCCGCGGACCGCCGTCATCAGCCCGGCCGCCGGAGCCACCAGCGCCAGACCCGCGAGCAGGCCCTCCGCCGGGAACAACCCGCTCCACAGCCCCGAGCAGCGCACGCAGTCCCGGGCGTGCCGGGCTATTCGCTTCCGCCACAGGGCGCTCGGCACCCCGTCCCAGCTCTCCAGACCGGCCGACAGGGCGGGGCACGGGGGCTCGGTCCGCAGCGCTCGCACCACCACCCGGGCCGCCTCCAGCTGCGCCTTCATCCGCTGCACCCGCACCGCCGTGTGCTGCGGGGACAGCTCCATCGCCGCGGCCACCTCGGGCCGGGTCAGCTCGCCCGCGCACTCCAGCCACCACAGGGACAGCAGCGCCCGGTCCTCCGGCTCCAACCAGCGGGTGGCCTCCGCCGTCTCCATCCGCTGCCCGGACAGGTTCAGCCGGACCACGGTCAGGTCCACGAAGTCCGCCCCCGGGTCGGCCACGTCGAAGGCCTGCTCCAGCCCGCCCGCGCCCGCGGTGGCCTGGTACGCCTGCCGGGCCGCGGTGTGCGCCCGCACCCGGTTCATGGCGATCGCCACCAGCCAGGACCGGAAGCTCTCCGGGGCCCGCAGCCCCGGCAGCCCGTCCAGGGCCCGCAGCATGGTGTCCTGCACCACGTCGTCCGTGTCGTGGTGCCCGTTCAGCGCGCGGCCCACGATGTTGTAGACCAGCGGGAGGTACGCGGCGACCAGCTCGTCCTGCGCCCGCGCGTTCCCCTTCCGCGCCGCCACGACCAGTGCGGTTCCCTGCTCTGTGCTCATGTTCCGACCAACCCTGCCTGTCCCGGACGACGATGGTGCCCAACACCTGGGAGACCCCGGGGGCCCCTCCCGATAACGGAAAACCGCGCAACCGTTCCCACACCCGGACCGCCGGCCTCCGGTCCGGGTTCGCACACGTTAGCGGGCGCCCCCGTCGCCCGGATGGCCGGGCCGCCGCCGAGGGACGAAACTGGAGACCGACCGGCCGTCCCCGGCCGACCGTTTCCGGGAGGGAGGCGGCCATGACCGCCCACCACGACGGCGTACCCCCCGCCGAGCTCCCCGAGGACCGACTCCTCAAGGAGCTGGAGGCGATCCACCGCACCCGTCACGAGACCCTGCTGCACGGCTCCCGCGACGCTCTGGCCACCCACAACCACCGGATGGCCGCCCTGGAGGGCGAGTACCTGCGCCGGCACCCCGACCGCGCCCCCGCCTACGGCCGCACCCGCGAGGGGGCCCGCGCCCGCCGGACCGCCGAGCAGCAGCCCGGGGCCTGACGCCGACCGGCGGCCCGGGAACCGACCCCGAAGACGACACCGCCCCCGGTGGCGGCCGTGCGGCCGTCACCGGGGGCGGTGCTGTGGGGGGTGTGTCGGGTGGCGGTGGGGCCCGGAGCTAGAAGGTGAGGTTCCAGGCGTCGATCTTGCCGGTGTCCGAGGCCGCGATGTCCTGGACCCGGAGCTTCCACGTGCCGTTCGCGACCTCCGAGGAGGCGTTCACGGTGTAGGTCTTGATCACGTTGTCGGCGCTGTCGCCGTTGGCGAAGTCCTCCAGCAGGTAGACCGAGCCGTCCGGAGCGACCAGGGACACGACCAGGTCACCGCGGTAGGTGTGCTTGATGTCCACGCCGACCTTCAGGGCCGAGGGCGCGTTGCCGGTCACACCGGTCACCGTGATCGGGCTCTCCACGGTGGTGCGGTCCGGGACGGTCACGTCCGCCGCGTTCTCGAAGTACTTCCCGGGGGGCGGGGTGGAGCCGCCGACGGCCTTCAGCGCGTCCGTCTGGCCCTCGCCGAAGAACGCGTTCTTCGCCGTGGTGCCGGTGCAGCGGCTGTCCGAGGGGCAGGCCGTGTCGTTGGCCTGGACACCGAGGGCGTTGCGGATGTCCGCCGGGGTGAACGTCGGGTTCACGCCGGCGATCAGCGCGGCCACGCCCGCCACGTGCGGGGAGGCCATCGAGGTGCCGTTCATGTTGCCGTACTTGCCGCCCGGCAGGGTGGAGTAGACACCGGAGGCGCCGTCGCCGCCGGGGGCCGCGATGTCGATGACCCCGTTGCCGAAGTTCGAGTAGGAGGCCTTGACGTTGCCGTTGCCCATGGCGGCCACGGTCACCACGCCGGGGAGCTCGGTGGGGATGTCCAGGCAGGCGTTGGTGATGGTGCGGGTGACCGGGGTGGAGTCGTTGGGGGACTCGCTGTCCGTGGTCTTGTTGGCCAGGTTGTAGTTGCTGTTGCCCGCGGCCGCGACCTGGAGGGAGCCCTTGTTCTCGGCGTACTCCTGGGCCCGCCGGACGCCCTCGATGATGGCGGCCTGGTCGGCGTTGTCCGGGCAGTTGAACTGCCACGGGTCGGTGTAGTAGCTGTTGTTGGTGACCTTGAAGCCGTGGTCACCGGCCCACATGAACCCGCAGATGGTGTTCTCGGCGAAGAAGAGGCTGCTGCCCGGCTCCGCGATGCGGACCGAGGAGATCTTCACGCCGGGGGCCACCCCGATGACGCCCTTGCCGTTCTTGGCGGCGGCCACCGTGCCCGCCACGTGCGTGCCGTGGGTGCCGACGTCGCGCCAGGCCCCGGCGCGGGTGTCGGCCTTGCCGTAGGCGCAGGAGGCGGAGTCCGCGGCGTTGAAGTTCGGGGCGATGTCCTGGTGCTGGTCGTCCACGCCGGTGTCGAGGATGCCGACCTTCACCGAGGCCGAGCCGGTGGTGACCGCCCAGGCCTGGTCGGCCTTGATCTGGGTCATGTCCCAGCGGTTGGACTCGGTCAGGGTGGTCGTGGACTGCGCGGGGTTCGCGGGCAGCGCCGGGTTGTACGCGTCGGCCGGAACGTCGCTGGTGCGGGTCGCGCCGACCTGCTGCACCCCGGAGACCCCGCGCATCGAAGCGGCGAACCCGGTCGAGGTGGAGTGCGCCACTACCACGCCGATGGCGTCGTAGTAGGCGTAGACGCTGCCGCCGTTGGAGGCGACCGCGCTGCGCACGGCGGCGCTGTCACCGGGGGCCTTGATCACCAGGTAGGCGCGGGTGCCCGCGGCCCAGGCGGCCGGAGCGGGCGCGGCCTGCTTCACGGCCGTACGGGCCGCGGGGGCCGCGGCCGGGCCGACCGGGTCCGTCCCGGCGAAGGCGGCGGGGGCGGAGAAGGCGAGCGCGGCGCTGAGCGCGGTGACCGCGATCGCGGACGTGCGAAGCCGGCGGGATATGTGGGGTATCAAGGCGTCCTCCGTGCACCCGGGGGCGATCGAGCGCCACCGGGCCGTCCGAAAAAAGGGGTGAACGCAAGATGGCAGACCGGTTCCGGGGAGGGAAGCAGGGAAAACCCTTGCCCTGCAGGTCACATGGCCGGAACAAGCCATTCCATGGCCGAGTCCGGGCGATACGGGCCGGGTCTCGGGGAGATGGACGCGGAGGCTCCGGTACCGCTCGGAGGTCGGTCCGTGCCGGGGCGGGGAGGGTCTTCCCGCGGACTTCCGGCGGCCCCGGTCCGGGATCCGCAACAGCCCGATCGCGAGTCTGTGACGAACGGGATCCGGCCGTTCTCCGCCGAGTTCCCGCCACGCTACGGTGTCGCCGACTTCCCACGGAGGAGACGGACATGGCACACGGACGGTATCTGGCGGCCCTGGCGCTCTGCGGCGCCCTCGCCCTGACGGGCTGCCGGAACGGCGAGGACGGGGCGCAGGCGCCGATCGGTGGTCCCGGCGCGGGCACCTCGGCCCCGGCGCAGCCCACCGCGGCGGGCTCGCCCACGGCCGCACCGGCCGGCGACACGGCCGGGGACACGGCGGGCGACGCCGGTGGTTCGGGCGGCGGGTCCGGGAGCGCGTCGAAGCCCTCGAAGCCCGCGGCCCCGTCGAAGGCACCCGCGCCGGCCCCGGAGAAGCCCGGGAAGCAGGATCCGCCGGACTGCGACCACAAGATGCCCATCTCCCCGGACGAGATCGCGGTCTACCGCTACACCCCGGAGGGCGGCTTCCTCAGCCTCATCGTCAAGCACGGGAACTGGGGCTGCGGCACCCCCGACTCGGACGGGGCCCCGTTCGAGACGGTGGGCAAGGAAACGTTCATCCCCATGGACCAGGCGGCGGCCGTCACGGTCACCGACCCGATCGTGGCGAGCACCGAGAACCAGAAGATCGGGGTGCAGGAGTTCCTCGACTGGCTGGAGGCGCACCCGAACTCCGGGCTCGTCTTCCGCTACCACCTGGGATCGGACGGGGCGATCGACACCCTGGACCAGGTCTTCACCCCCTGACCGGGGCCCCCGCGCGCGGGGCCCGCCCGGCCCGGCCGGTGCGGGCTCGGGGACCGTCGCGGCCCGTCCCGTCAGCGGAGCAGCCCCGTCAGCGGAGCAGTCCCGCGTACACGAAGCCGGCGACGGCCGAACCGAGCAGGGCCCCGGCACCCACCTGCGCGGCGGTGTGGTCCCGCAGCACCACGCGGGACCAGCCGACGAGCAGCAACAGGGGAACGGCGGCGAACGCGGCGGGACCGGCCGCGAGTGCCGCGACGGTGATCGCCCCGGCGGGCACCCCCGCGTGGAAGGAGATCTTCCAGACGGTGCTGATGCCCAGGAAGGCCATCAGGGCCACGAGCATGGCGGCGACCAGCGCCACCAGTTCCGGCGGGCCGTCCAGCAGGAGGATCAGGGCGATGCCCGTGGTCACCGACACCGCCACGCCCGGCAGCGCCACCAGCCGGTCCGCGCGCCGGTCCACGTGCCGGCCCGCCCACCAACCGCGCCGGCGTCCCCACCGGATCCACAGACCGGGCAGGACGGCGCAGAACACCGCGGCCACCAAGCCCCAGCCCAGCCCCGCGACGCCGTCGGCCCACCAGCCCGTGAGCAGCACCACGGCCAGCAGCCACACCTTCGGCTCCAGTGCCTCCGTCAGCAGCCGCGCGGCCCGTTCCCGGCGCCCGACGGGCCGTTCCGGGGCATTCGTTCCGTGGTCGTGGTCGTGGTCGGGTCCGGGGTCGGCAGCGGCGGGGGAGCTCACACCCGCTCCCGGAGAGCCGCCGCGGGCCCGGCCGAGGCGAAGGCCCGGGCTCCGGGGGAGTGGTAGGCCGCGGCGAGCAGGCGCAGCCGGGCCACCTCGGCCTCGAAGTCCAGACGGTCCGGGGGCTCGGCGCCCTCGGGTGCGGTGCCGGGGGTGACCTCGGGGGCGATGTCGAGGACGGGCCCGCCTCCGCGCGTCGACGGCTCCGTTCCGTGAGGCGTCGGCACCGAGGGCAGTTCGCCCCGGGCCCGGGCCACCGCGGCCCCGCGCAGGGCCCACGCCTCCGCCGCGACCTCCGCGCGTTCCCCGCCCGGGCCACCGGCCCGGACGGCGGCCAGGGCTCGGGCGCGCAGCTCCGGAGTCACGTGGGGGGCCAGCACCAGGGCCGCGTCCCGGATCTCGATCACCGTGCGGTGCAGGCGGATCCGGGGTCCGCGACGGACCCGCGCCGCCAGCACCACGTCCGGGACCACGGCGGTCAGGTCGGCCCAGAGCGGGCGCAGCACCCGGGCGGCCCGCCAGTCCCGCAGCGCCCCGACGGCGCTGCCGAGCGGCGCCAGCGAGTTGCCGACGATGATCAGGAAGATGGCGACGTACTCGATGGCGTCGGCGAGGAGCTGGGTGCGCGGCTCGCTCAGCGGGAAGGGCAGGTCGAACAGCCGGGCCGTCAGATGGGTGGTCCGGAACAGGCTGTACAGGGTGCCGATGGCCAGCCCCACCCCGAGGAGGTACAGGCCGGTCCGGAGGAAGCTGCGCTGCGATTTGCGCCCGTATCCCAGGCACAGCCAGGAGCCGAAGGCCGTGGCCACGGCCAGGTAGGCCACGAAGGTGAGGCAGTAGCCCGTGGCGGCCGTCGAGGAGGCGTGGGCCTCGTAGAAGTTGACCACGCGCTCCGGTCGGGGCACCT
Organism: Streptomyces sp. NPDC097619; assembly: GCF_040302735.1. Taxonomy (NCBI): domain Bacteria; kingdom Bacillati; phylum Actinomycetota; class Actinomycetes; order Kitasatosporales; family Streptomycetaceae; genus Streptomyces; species Streptomyces sp. NPDC097619. Next base: position 44,216 of record NZ_JBEOSD010000020.1, read on the forward strand.
GGAAGAAGAACACCGTCAGCAGGGTCGCGGCGAGCACGCTGCCCACGGCGTTGCCGTACCGGGAGCGGCGCAGCAGGTCGGGGCGGGCCATCGCGAAGACCAGGTCGAGGACGGCGGCGCAGGCGCCGACCCCGATGAGGTTCTTGAGCAGGACGCAGAGGTCGTTGACCCCGGTGGCGGTGTCGATGGCCAGCGCGATCGGGGGGACCGCGATCGTGGAGGCCACGGCGAGCAGGGTGAAGGCGGTCCAGACGGCGCGTTGGCCCGGGCGCCGGACGGCGGCGGGCAGGCGCCAGAGGGCCACCAACCACAGGAGGACGCATATGACGGCTTTGAAGGTGTTCATTCGTTCCGAACCGGGTGCCCGAAGGTGTCGTTGAGGCGGTCGAGGACGTCCGCGGCTTCGTCGGAGGTGGCCCGTATCTCCTGGCGGCGGCTGGCCCGCTCCAGGATGAGCGTGGCGACGCTCTCGGCCTCCTGCTCGTCGCGGCTGGAGTACTTGGTGCGGCCCAGGAGGTGCACGATCCGGTCGGCGGACAGCCCGAGGGCGGCGTCCTCGGGTCGGGCGGCGGCGGCCGCCGCCCGGATCCGGGCCGATTCGGCGCGCACGATCGAGGCGATGGGCAGGTCGGGGCGGTCGGCGTCGGCGATGGCCCCGTCGGCGCGGGCGAGCAGCCGACCGAAGTGCGCGGCGGCGGTGTCCAGTTCCCGCTGGGTGGCGTGCTCGGGGAGGTCGAGTTCCGGGGCCACGTGGCCGAGCAGCATGTGCGCGATCTCGTGCAGCACGATGTGCACCCGCAGGATCTCCGGGGCGGTGGCGTCGTAGAAGACCAGGTCCGCGGAGTCCAGGCCGAGCCAGACCCCGCAGGGAAGGTCCTCGCTGCCCGGTCCTTCGAGGGGGAGGAGGACCAGCGGACGGCCCCGCCGTTCCGCTATCAGGTCGCAGAACGCGCCGAGTTCGAAGGGCTGCGGCAGCTCCAGGCCGTTCACGAGAGCGGTGCTCGCCCGGCGCCGACGCCCCCACCGCCACATGTCCCGCTCTGCCCCTCCGGCCGTCCGGCGGCGGGGTGTCCTCCCGCGCCGCACGGAGCCGGCCGTACCGGCACCGCGCCCTCACCCTAGTGCCCCGTGGCGAGGTCGACCCGGTGAGGGGGCCCGGAATCGGAAGTTCAGTCCCGGCGGCCGCGACCGCGACGTGCGCGGCCCTCGATCTCGGGCAGTCCCTCGGCCTGCCGGAAACCCTCCACGATCCCCTTGATGCCGCGCAGGGAGCGGGCCGAGAGCCCGCTCAACCGGAAGGCCACCGCGCGGACCTCGCGGTCCTCCAGGGCCTTGGCGAGCTCGTCCCCGGCGCCCGCCCGCTCCACGCTCCCCTTGATCTCGCGGATCCGCTGGTCCACGGCCGCCGCGACGGCGTCGTCGAGGAAGTAGCTCGCCGGCACTCCGAAGAAGGAGGCGAGTGCCCGGAGGGAGTCCACCCCGGGGTTGGTGACCTTGCCGGTCCGGATGGACTGGATGGTGCCGTGGGAGACGGTCGGTTCGCCCTCCGCGGCCCGCGCCCGGATGAGGTCGGCGATCTCCAGGTAGGTGTACGGGCCCCGGTTCTCCGGGTGCAGGGTCTCGATGAGGTGGCCGAGCCGCCTTCCGATGTCCGGACGGCCGCCGGGAGACCGCTCGTTCGTCGCGCTCATCGCGGGCTGCCTCCTCCGTCCGACGGTCCGGTCACGACGGGTCCGCCGTGCCGCGCGGGCCAATCTACTCGACTAGATGGCGAGGTGTGCAGCCGGGTCCGTTCCGTCTTGTGGGCTTGACAAGGTCAAAGGGTGCCGGCGTAAGTTTCAGGCCGTCCCATCTAGTTGACTAGATGGCGACGGCGGGGGCGCGGTACCGGACGCGGCCCTGCTCCTTGATGTGCCTCGGCGTCTACGGGGGTGTCTCCCAGGCACATCAGCGTTTGTGGTGCGGGCCCACCACGGGGGAGGGCCCGCACCACCTGCCGCCCCGCGCACCACGTCCGGAGCGTGCACGTCCGGAGCGCGCGGGGGCGCGAACGCGCCGGCCCGAACACACCGGCCCGAACACACCGGATCCGGACGCGCCGGATCCGGAGGGCAGCCCACCGGGCGCCGTGTGCCCCTCACGGCGACACGGCCCGCTCGCCGGACGCCCCGGTCTACGGCAGCTCCTTCTGGTAGCTCACGTCCCGGTCGGAGTCGTACAGCTCCCTGCCCCCCGCGTCGTACCCCCGGACGCGGGGCGTGGCGGCGGCCCCGTGCGCGAGCACCCCCGTGGCGGCGTACCAGCCGTGGTCCACCGCGGCCTCCACCGTGGAGCCGCCGTACTCCACCGTGACCCGGGCCGTGTCCGGCCCCACCGTTCCGATGTGGCCCCAGCGGAACGGGAAGACCCACGGCTCCCCCGGGGTGAAGCTCTGCAGGTACAGCTTCCCGCTGTTGATGTCGGGCGTCACCGCGGCCCCCGGGGGCCCGTCCGCGCCACTCGACCCCGCCACTCCCGTGGCCCGTCCGTCCCGCAGGGTGCAGATCAGCCGGTGCTGCTCCGGGCGGTCGCGCACCGCCACCACGTGGACCCCGTCGCCGGGTGCGTTGGCATTGCCCGTGCTCCGGTGCGCGAGCAGGATCCGGTACTCGTGGACGGAGCCCGGTCCCGGCCGGCCGGGCATGTCGCCCGCGATGCGCCGCTCCGTCTCCAGGCAGGACTCCAGTCCTCGCGCCGCCTGCTCCAGGGTGATCCCGTCGACCAACTGCCCCGGCGTCGCGGGACCCGCCGGTCCCGCCGGCGCCGGCGGCGGGGCGGACGGCCGCTCCGCGACCGGACCGGGATCCGGCCCCGCGTCCGCGGCGGGCCCGGCCGATCTCCCCGGACCCGCCCCCACCGCGGAGGCCACCGCCGGCACCGCCGCCAGGGCCACCAGCGCCGCCCCCGCCGCGATCAGTCGCCGCCGGCGCTCGGCCCGCCCCGCCCGCAGGATCTGCGGATACGGGGCCTCCTCCGGCCGGACCGCCGCCGCGTCCCTCGAAAGCAACACCCGCAGCTCGGCCTCGAAGGGCGTCTCCTCCCCCCGATCCCCCTCGCCCGCGCCGTCCGGCCCGGCGGGACCCCCGTACCCGCCGGACCGTCCGGCCCGCGACGCCTCCGGCCGCCGCCGCCCCGTCCCCGATTCCGACCCGCTCACGAGACCCCCTGACCGCTCGTCACCCTCGCACCCCGATCGGCCGCGACCGGCGGCCCGTCCACGACCCGGGCCAGCCCCGGGTACCTGCGCAGCTTCGCCAGCGCCTTGGACGCCTGGCTCTTCACCGTGCCCGGGGAACACCCCAGGGCCGCGGCCACCTCCCCCTCGGAGAGGTCCTCCCAGTACCGCAGCACCACCACCGCCCGCTGCCGCGCCGGCAGCGCGGCCAACGCGGCCCGCAGCGCCTCCCGCTCCTCCGTCCAGTGGACCGCGTCGTCACGGACCGAGGTGTCCGGCGGCACCGCCGTCAACCGCTCCGCCACCCGCCTCTTCCGGAACCGGTCACTGTTGCACGTGACCAGCATCCGACGCACGTACGCCTCCGGACTGTCCGACCGGGACACCCGCCGCCAGGACCGGTACGCCTTGGCCAGGGCCGTCTGCACCAGGTCCTCCGCCTCGTGCCGGTCACCCGTCAGCAGATAGGCCGTGCGCACCAGATGGCCCCAGCGGGCCGTCACGAACGCCCGGAACGACACTTCGAGTTCTTCCTGCACCACCGTCACCCCCTTTCCTTCTCCTTCCGCCCCCTAGACCACCGTCCCCGCCGATTCGGTTGCCCGGCCCGCCGGAGATCCGCCGACCGCGTTCGCCCGCGCCGTCCTGGTACGTTCGCGAGGGACCCGAAGATCCCGGTCCCACCGGGGAGAGAAGAGGACCGGATGACCGCACTGCCCCGCTACGAGGACGTGGAAGCCGCCGCCGGCCGCATCGAAGGGCACGCCCACCGCACGCCCGTCATGACCTCCCGCCTCGTCGACGAACTCCTCGGCGCCCGCGTCTTCTTCAAGTGCGAGAACCTCCAACGGATGGGCGCCTTCAAGTTCCGCGGCGCCTTCAACGCCCTCTCGATGCTGCCGCCCGACCGCCGCCGCGCCGGCGTCGTCGCCTACTCCTCGGGCAACCACGCCCAGGCCGTCGCCCTCTCCGCCCGGCTCCTCGGGATCCCCGCCACCATCGTCATGCCGCACGACGCCCCCGCCGCCAAGGTCGCCGCCACCCGCGGATACGGCGGCCGGGTGGTGGTCTACGACCGCTACACCGAGGACCGCGAGCTGATCGGCCGGGAACTCGCCGAGAAGGAAGGTCTCACCCTCGTCCCGCCCTACGACCACCCCGACGTCATCGCCGGACAGGGCACCGCGGCCCGCGAACTCTTCCGGGAGACCGGGGAACTCGACGCCCTCTTCGTCCCCCTCGGCGGCGGCGGCCTCCTCTCCGGAACGGCCCTGTCGACCCGCGCCCTGTCCCCAAGCTGCCGGCTGTACGGAGTCGAGCCCGAGGCCGGGGACGACGGACTGCGGTCCCTCCGCGAGGGCCGCGTCGTCCACATCGACACCCCGCAGACCATCGCCGACGGGGCCCAGACCCAGCACCTCGGCGCCCTCAACTTCGCCGTCCTCCGCCAGGAGGCCCCCGAGGTGGTCACCGCCTCCGACGCCGAACTCGTCGCGTGCATGCGGATCTTCGCCACCTACCTCAAGCTCGTCGTGGAACCCACCGGCTGCCTGGGCCTGGCCGCGCTCCGGGCCCGGGCCGACGAGTGGCGGGGCCGCCGCGTCGGCGTCCTGATCAGCGGCGGCAACATCGACCTCGACCGGTACGCCCGCCTCCTCGCGGAAGGCTGATCCACCCCGCGCGGCATCCGGGCGGGGCCGCACACCGGCCCCGCCGCCCTCTGGTGCCCGCACGCCCCCGGTGGGACCATGCGCCCGTGACCGCGACCCTGGAGCCAGGCACCCTGACCGGACCGCGCGGCTGGCCGCTGCTCGGCAACCTCCCCGCCTTCGCCCGCGACCCCCTCGCCTTCTTCGAAGACCTCCGCGACCGGCACGGCGACTGGGTCCCCTGGTCCCTGGGCCCCCGCCGCGCCCTGCTCGTCTCCCGCCCCGAGCACGTCACCGAACTCCTCGCCGGGGTGGAGCACAGCTTCGACCCCATGGACCTCGGCTGGGCCTTCCGCCACCTCCTCGGCGAAGGCGTGGTCGTCGCCACCGGCGAGGACTGGCGCCGCAAGCGGGCCCTCGTCCAACCCGTGGTCCGCCCCCGCCAGGTCAAGGCGTACGCCGCCACCATGGTCGAGTACGCCGCCCGGCTCGCGGAGAGCTGGGAGGACGGCCGACGCGTCGACGTCCTCCGCGAGATGGCCGGACTCACCCAACGCATCGCCGTCCGCACCCTCTTCGGCAGCGAGGCCGCCGGACAGGAGGAGGCCATCGGCCGTGCCATGGGCGTGGCCCAACGCGAACTCGGCGCGGAGGCCCGCGGACTCACCCTGTTCCTGCCGCCCTGGGTGACCACCCCCGGACGGCACCGCCTGCGCGGCGCCGTGCACCGCCTCGACCAGGAGATCGAACGCGTCATAGCCGAGCACCGGGCCGCCGCCGCGGCCGGCGAGGAACGCGACGACCTCCTCAGCAGACTGCTGGCCGCCCGCGACGACACCGGGGCCCCGCTCTCCGCCCGCGAACTTCGCGACGAGGCCATCACCCTCTACATCGGCGGCCACGAGACCACGTCCACCACCCTGGTGTGGGCCTGGCAGCTGCTCTCCCGCTCGCCCGGGGCCCGCGCCCGGCTCGACGCCGAACTCGACTCCGTCCTGGGCGACCGCCTCCCCACCTTCGAGGACCACGCCCGTCTGCCCTGGACCCAGCAGATCGTCCGCGAGTCCCTGCGGCTCTACCCGCCCATCTGGCTGATCTCCGCCACCGCTCGCGAGGGCGCCTCCCTCGGCGGCCGGGCCCTGCCCACCGGCACGGCCGTGTGGTGCAGCCAGTGGTCCGTGCACCGGGACCCCCGCTGGTTCGAGGACCCGCTCGCCTTCCGGCCCGAACGCTGGGACCCCGACCCGCCGCTGCGCACCGTCGAACAGGCGTGGTTCCCCTTCGGCGGCGGCCCCCGGGCCTGCCTCGGCGCACGGTTCGCCCTCGTCGAGGCCGTGCTGCTGCTCGCGGTGCTGGCCCGACGCTTCCACGTGGACACCGGGCCCGGCCTGGCCCGACCGTTCCCCGGCCTGACCCTCCAGCCCGCCGACCCGGTGCCGGCCACCCTCCGCCGCACCGGCACCGCCTGAGCCCCGCCCCGTACCCGTCCCCGCCCCGCACCCGCCGCCGTCCGGGCCCGCCGGGCGGCGGCCTCCGGATACCGGCGCGCCACTCCGTCAGTGCCGCGCCGACCGGCGGCGCATCGCCACCCAGGCCGCCAGCCCCGCCGCCGTGAGCGCCCCGGCCGCGCCCCCGGTCAGCGCCAGCACCGGCGGGGCGCCGAACGCCTCCGGCGCCGGACAGCCCTCCGGGACCCCGGCCCGATCGGCGCGGACCCGGACCCGACCCTCCACCGGCTTCCCGTCGAACTCCACCGGTGCCTCGAACTCCACCGGATAGGTCCCGGGATCCACGTCGCAGCGCACGGTCGCCTCGGCCTCCCAGGCGGTCTTCCCCGCGGGCGCCAGCCGGACCTCGCCCGCGAAGGCGGGGGAGGTGACCGCGACCCCGCCCCCGGAGTCCGTCAGCGCGAGCAGTCCCGGGTTCAGCGTGGAGAGGGTGACCCGTCCGCCGCGCTCCACCGCGCGCGGGGAGACGTCGAGGCCGCCGGTGTCCGCCTGGGCGGGAGCCGCCGCGAGCAGCACCATCGCGGGCCAGGCCAGGCCCCCGCAGGCACGGAGTACGCGTGACATAAAGTGGGGCCCTCCGGCTCGTGCGGGCGGTGCCGACCTCACCGTCCACCTGCCGAGATCTTAATCCGGGGGGAATTTCCGGGCGGTAGCGGCCCGGCCGACCGTACGGGTGCGTCCTTTCCATGACAGAAAGGCCGTTGTGGCTTCCTCACACCGGGTCCGCGCCCTCGCCGTGCTCGCCTGCGCCGCCCTGACCTGCGCTCCGCCGCCCGCCCACGCCGCCGACACCCCCACCGCGCCGGCCGCCGTCGCGAGCCCCGCCGCCCCGCCGACCCCGGCCGTCACCACGGCCCCGGAGGGCTGGGACGCCGCGGCCGCCGCCCGGTTCTGGACCCCGGCACGGATGGCGGACGCCGCCCCGGCCACCGGGGCGCCGGCCGCGAAGACGGCCCCCGCCGCCCCGTCCCGGTCCCGGTACGGCATCCCCACCGGCACCCCGTACGACGGATCGCCGACCGTTGGCACCCTCTACTACGTGGACGCGGCGCTGAACACGCACAGCTGCACCGCGAGCGTCGTCCGCAGCCCCGGCCTCGACCTGATCGCCACCGCCGCCCACTGCTCGTTGGGCACCCGGACGGCCTTCGTCCCCCGGTACCGCACGGGCGTGCCCGCCGACCGTCAGCCGTACGGCATCTGGGCCGTGGCCCGGGCCTACCGGGACAACCGGTACACCCGCTTCGGCCCCGGCTCCGACCTCGACTTCGCCTTCGCCTCGGTCCTCCCCGACGCCGAGGGCCGCCGGATCGAGCAGGTCACCGGCGGCAACACGCTCACCCGCACCCCCGGCGACCGGATCCCCGTCACCGTCATCGGCTACCCCAGCAGTCGCAGCGTCCCCGCCGACCGGGCCGTCCGCTGCACGACCGGGACCACCCGTCTGACCGGGTACCAGCAGCTCCGCTTCGCCTGCGGGGGCTACTACGGGGGCACCTCCGGCAGCCCGTTCCTCATGGACTACGACGAGCGGACCGGCACCGGGAAGCTCGTCGGGAACCTCGGCGGCTGGAACGGCGGCGGGCTGCTCACCAACGACCCCGCCGTCTCCTTCAGCCCCGTCTACGGCGCCGCCGCCTTCGAGCTCTACGAGGCCGCCGCCGCGGGTCGCGCCCCCGCCGCCAAGCCGCCGTTCCCCTACTCCCTCGGCGGCGGGGAGACCTGGGTCCACGCCCGGCAGCTCGTCTCGGGGCGGTTCGCCGGTAACGACTCCTTCGCCGACCTCCTGGTGGTGTGGGGCGACGGCGAGGTCACCGTCCACCGCGGGGACGGCCGCGGCGGCTTCACCGGCGAGACTCGGCTGCAGGCCCCGAACAGCACCTGGACCCGTGCCGTGACCGTCACCGCCGGCGAGTTCACCGGCGGCTCCGGCAGCGACCTCGTCGTCCGCTGGTCCGACGGCCGGGTCACCCTCCACGCCGACCTCGCGGGCAGCGGCGGCACCGGACGACAGACCGTGCTGCGCGCCGCCAACAGCACCTGGACGCACGCCGCGCAGATCGCCGCGGGCCGCTGGAACGCCGGGCAGCGCGCCGACGACCTGGTCGTCCGCTGGTCCGACGGCGAGGTCGGCCTCTACACCGAGGTCGGCCCCACCGTGAAGCTGAGCCGGGAGAAGCGGCTCCTCCCGCCGAACGCCGTCTGGAAGAACGCCCTCCAACTGGCCGGCGGCGATTTCACCGGCGGCCCCGGTGGCACCTGGGACCTGACGGTCCGCTGGGCCGACGGCGGCCGCACCCTCACCCCCGACCTGAGCCCCGCCGGGATCCGCCCCGGGATCCGACTGGCCGCCCCCTCGGCCGCGGGCCGTACCGTCCGGCTCGCCACCGCCGGCGTCCACACCGCGAACGGCCGTCCCGACGACCTGTTCGTCCTGGCCGGTGACGGCAGCCTCCGGCTCCACCCCGACACCGGCCGCGCCCTCGGGCCGGCACGCTTCCTGGTCCCGCCCGTGGTCCGGTGAACCGACCCGCCGGACGGTCCCTCCAGGAGGCCCCTCCCGGTGTGGCGCGAGGCCGCCGCCGGGCCCGATTCCGCAGGCTGGGACCGTGGAACTCCCCGTGACCGCCGCCTCCGCCGAACCCGTCACCACCCTTCCCTCCGACCCCGGCTGGTGGTTCGAGCCGGTGTTCGACGGACGGCGACTGCTGGTGCACCGACTCCCCGCCGGACCCCGGCTGCTCACCCGGACCGGCCGTGACCTGGGCGGGGCCTGGCCGGCCCTGGTCCGTGCCGCGCACCGCCTCGCCCCCGGCACCGTCCTCGACGGCGCCGCCGTGCTCTGGCGCGACGGCGCCCTGGACCCGGCCGCCGCCCGGAACCGCACCGGGCCCGCCGGACCGGACGACCGGCCCGGCTCCTACGCCGCCTTCGACCTCCTCGCCCACCCCTCCCACGGCGACGTCCGCCGGCTGCCCTGGACCGAGCGCCGGCTCCTCCTCCTCGACCTCCTCGACCCCCTCGGTCCGCCGCTCCAGCCCGTGCCCGCCGCCGACGACCACGAGACCGCGCTCCTCTGGTACGAGTCCCTGCGCGAGCAGGGCGTGGAAGCGGTGGTCGCCAAACGCGGCGACGCCCCCTACGGGGCGCCCGGCGCCTGGCGGACGCTCCGCCACGAGGACCGCGTCCCGCTGCCCGTGGTCGGCTACCTCGGCGCCTCCGTCCGGCCCAAACGCCTGGTCGTACGACTCCCCGACGGGCGGCACCGGGCCACCGGCCCCCTCACGCCGGAGACCGCCGCCCGGGCCGCGGACTTCCTCACGGAAGCCGGGCCCGGACGGCGGTCCACCACCGAGGACGGCGAGCCGTACGCCGGTTGCGCGGTCGGCCTCACCGCCGAGGTGACGACCGGCCCGGCCCGGCACGCCGAGATCACCGTCCTCGGACTGGGCACGGCCCCGCCGACCTGACGGCGGGGCCGTGCCCGAGGGGCCGGACCGCGAGGGAGCTCAGCGCACCGGGGTCCCGCCGGGCACCGGACGGCTCCCGGGCAGCTCCGCGCCGGCCGGACCGACCCGCTCCGCGGCCTTCTCCTCCGTCGTCTCCTCCTCGGTCGTCCCCTCCTCGTCGAGGAGGGTCCGCTCGTCGAAGGGCAGCCGCCCCGCGAGGACCTCCGCGGCCCGCTCCCGGTCGAACTCCTTGGTCCAGGTGCCCACCAGCACCGTGGCCACGGCGTTGCCCGCGAAGTTGGTCAGCGCCCGCGCCTCGCTCATGAACCGGTCGATGCCCACGATCAGGCCCACCCCGTCCACCAGCTCCGGCCGGTGCGACTGGAGACCACCGGCCAGGGTGGCCAGACCGGCCCCCGTCACCCCGGCCGCCCCCTTCGAGGCGACCACCATGAACAGCAGCAGCGAGACCTGCTCGCCCAGCGCCAGCGGGTCGCCCATGGCCTCGGCCACGAACAGCGAGGCCATCGTCAGGTAGATCGCCGTGCCGTCCAGGTTGAAGGAGTAGCCGGTGGGCACCGTGATGCCGGTGACCGGCTTGGACACCCCCAGGTGCTCCATCTTCGCGATGAGTCGCGGCAGCGCCGACTCCGAGGAGGAGGTGGACAGGATCAGCAGGAACTCCCGCCCCAGGTAACGCAGCAGCGCGAAGACGCTGATCCCCGTGCACAGCCTCAGCAGCGTCCCCAGCACCAGGAACACGAAGAGCAGACAGGCCGTGTAGAAGCCGATCATGATGACCGCCAGGGACTTCAGCGCGTCCATGCCGGTCGCCCCGACCACCGCCGCGATCGCCCCGAAGGCACCCACCGGCGCCGCCCACATGATCATGCCGAGCACCCGGAACACCAGCTTCTGCACGTGCCCGATCCCGCGCAGCACCGGCTCACCGGCCTTGCCCATCGCCTGCAGGGCGAAACCGCACAGCAACGCCACCAACAGCGTCTGGAGGACCTCGCCCTCCGTGAACGCCGACACCATCGTGGTCGGCACGATGCCCAGCAGGAACTCCTCCGTGGACTCCGCGCCCCCGGTCTTCGCCTGCGCCTCGCCCGCGCTGCGCACGGCCTCGGTCAGGTGCAGCCCGCTGCCGGGCTCCAGCAGGTTCCCCACCAGCAGCCCGATGGCCAGCGCCACCGTGGACATCACCAGGAAGTAGCCCAGCGCCAGCCCGCCGACCGCGCCCACCTTGGCGGCCTTGCGGACCGAACCCACGCCCAGCACGATCGTGCAGAAGATCACGGGCGAGATCATCATCTTGATGAGGTTGACGAAACCGGTGCCCAGCGGCTTGAGCGCCACCGCCGTGCCCGGTGCCGCGAAGCCCACGACGACGCCGAGCACGACGGCGGCGATCACCGCGATGTAGAGGTAATGGGTCCGGCCGTCACGGCCCGGTGCGCGGCTCTGGGTTGCGGACACGGTGGCTCCCTGGAACGAGGTCGGGTGGGGACGCCAAGACTGTCCACCACCCTGTGACCCCGGTCACCCTTGCGTTCATTGAGTTCACCGCCGGGTGCACACTGAGCGCCATGTTCCGCATCCCCCGGCCGCGCAGCCTGGCCGGTCAGCTCTTCGCCGTACAGGCCGTCCTGATGGCCCTCGTCGTGGCGGGATGCGCCGTGGGCGGCTGGTTCGCCGCCCGCGACCAGGCCGAGGAGGCCGCCCGCCGACAGGCCGGGGCCGTGGCGCGGGCCGTCGCCGACTCGCCCTCCGTGCGCGAGGCGGTCCGGGGCCCCGACCCCTCCGCCGTCCTCCAGCCGTACGCGGAGCGGGTCCGCGCCGACTCCGGGGTGGACTTCGTCACGATCATGGACCCGCGCGGGGTCCGCTGGACCCACCCCGACCCGCGCCACATCGGAGCCACCTTCCTGGGGAACACCGCCCCGGCCCTGCGCGGCGAGACCTTCGCCGAGACCTACACGGGCACACTCGGCCCCTCGATCCGGGTGGTCACCCCCCTGTACGACGGCGGCCGGATCACCGGCCTGGTCAGCGCCGGCATCACCGTGGAGGCCGTGGGCGAACGGCTCGGTGCCCGGCTCGTCGTCCTCGCCGTCGGCGCCGCCGGGGCCCTGGCCCTCGGCGGGCTCGGCACGTACGTGGTCAACGCCCGGCTCCGTCGCCACACGCACGGCATGGACGCCGCCGGGCTCAGCCGCCTGCACGACTACCACCAGGCCACCCTGCACGCCGTCCGCGAGGGGCTGCTGATGATCGACGGCCGGCGCCGGATCTCCCTGGTCAACGACGGGGCGCGGACCCTGCTCGGGCTGACCGGCGAGGTGGTCGGCCGCAGCCCCGCCGAGCTCGGCCTGCCCGCCCCGCTCACCGGTGCCCTGCTGGCCGACGGCGCCCGGGTGGACGAGGTGCACGTCACCGCCGACCGCATCCTCGTGGTCAACACCTCGCCGGTGGCGGGCGGCGGCCGCCGCGGCACCGTGGTGACCCTCCGCGACCACACCGAACTCCAGGCCCTGGCCGGGGAACTCGACCACGAACGCGGGTTCACCCAGGCCCTGCGGGCCCAGGCCCACGAGGCGGCCAACCGGCTGCACACCGTGGTCTCGCTGATCGAGCTCGGCCGCACCGACGAGGCCGTCGAATTCGCCACCGCCGAACTCGAACTCGCCCAGGCCCTCACCGACCAGGTGGTCACCGCCGTGGCCGAACCGGTCCTCGCCGCCCTCCTCCTCGGCAAGACCGCACAGGCCCACGAACGCGGGGTGGAGCTGCTGGTGACCCCCGACAGCGACCTCCCCGCCACCCCCGTGCTGCCCTCCCGGGACCTGGTCACCGTCCTCGGCAACCTCGTCGACAACGCGGTCGAGGCCGTCACCGGACGGCCCGGGGCCCGGGTCACCGTCTCCGCCCGCGGCACCGGCACCGCGGTCGAACTGACCGTCACCGACAACGGCCCCGGACTCCCCGAGGACACCGACGTGTTCGCCGCGGGACGCTCCGGCAAGGGACCCGGGCGCGGCCTCGGCCTCGCCCTCGTCCGGCAGGCCGCCCACCGCCACGGCGGCACCGTCGGCGCCGACGCCGCCCCGGGCGGCGGCGCCCGCTTCACCGTCCGCCTCCCGCTGCCCGGCCCCCGGACCGCCCCCCGGCCGCGGGCGGAAGCGGAGCGCACCCCGTGACCGCCCCCGAGACGCCTCCCGACGCGGTGCGCGTGCTCGTGGTCGAGGACGACCCGGTGGCGGCCGACGCCCACGCCCTCTACGTGGGCCGGGTCCCCGGCTTCACCGCCGTCGGCACCGCCCACACCGTGGCCGAGGCCCGCCGGATCCTCGACCGCGTCCCCGTGGACCTGCTGCTCCTGGACCTCTACCTGCCCGACGGACACGGCCTCGGCCTCGCCCGGAGCCTGCGCGCCGCCGGCCACCGGGTGGACGTCATCGCGGTGACCTCCGCCCGCGACCTCACCGTGGTCCGCGAGAGCGTGGCCCTCGGCGTGGTGCAGTACGTCCTCAAGCCCTTCGCCTTCCCCACCCTGCGCGACCGGCTGCTCCGCTACGCCCGGTTCCGCACCGCGGCGGGGGAGGCGGGCGGCCAGGAGGACGTGGACCGCGCCCTGGCCGCCCTGCGCGCCCCGCAGCCGGCGGCCCTCCCGAAAGGACTGAGCCCCGCCACCCTGGAACGGGTGGCGGGGGTGCTGCGCGCGGCACCGGAGGGGATCACGGCGGCGGCCGCCGCGGCCGCGGCGGGCACCTCCCGGATCACCGCCCGGCGGTACCTGGAACACCTGGTGGAGACCGACCGGGCGGTGCGCGCCCCGCGCTACGGCCAGGTGGGCCGGCCCGAGCTCCACTACCGCTGGGTGTCCGGACCGGACGGCCGCCCCTGAGCCCGGGGGCGACCGTCCGGCCGTCGGTGGGCCGCCGTCAGGCGGCGTCGGTGTCGTACGTGTAGAACTTCCGGTGGTCGAGCATGTCGGCCGGGGTGACGTCGTTCCACGGACGCATGGTGTCGTTCAGGTCGACCACGTTCGTGGTGCCCGCGGCCGGCAGGTACGGGGACTGCGGGTGCATCCGCTGCCAGTCGGCCCAGAGCTTGTCGATGAAGGCGTGGTGCATCCAGAAGACCGGGTCGTTGGGGGAGACGCCGGTGCCCATCTGGCCGCCGACCCAGACGTGGACGCGGTTGTGGAGGTTGACCCCGCGCCAGCCCTCCAGGTGGTTGCGGAAGCCGTTCGAGGAGCTGTTCCAGGGGGCCATGTCGTAGGTGGTCATGGCGAGGACGCCCTCCACCTCGGCGCGGGTGGGCAGCTCGGCCACCGAGGAACCGAGGGCGCGGCGCAGGAAGTTGCGGCCGTCCACCCGGACGTTGATCGGCCAGTTGCCGCCGGAGTGGGCGAACGGACCGTCGATCACCTGGCCGTCCCGCGAGCGGCCGTTGCCGCCGAGGAAGTCCGGGGCCCACAGCGTGGAGCGGGTGGTGCGGTCGGCGGTCCAGTCCCAGTACGGGAGGCTCACCGAGGGGTCGACGGACTGCAGGGCCTGTTCGAACTGGATCAGGAACCGGCGGTGCCAGGGCAGGAAGGAGGGCGAGCGGTGCCCGACCCGATCGCCCGAGTCGGTGTCGCTCATGATGAAGCCGTTGTGCGTGGTCACGAACGTGTCGTACGTGCCGTTGCGCTTGAGTTCGAGCAGGGCCTTGACGAAGCGGGCCTTCTCGTCCGTGGTCAGGGCGGACTGGTTCTTTCGCGTGGTCATCGGTGGTGCTTCCCCGTGGTTCGGTCAGGAGGTCTGGATCGGGACGAGCGTGGCGCCCTGCAGCTCGGTCACGGCTGCGCGGGCCAGCGAACGCGGGTTCGCGAAGGTCTCGTAGTGGTTCACCACGCTGATCCAGGTGCCGTCGGCGTTCCGCATGACGTGCAGTTCCTCGCCGTCGACGCGGACGGTGTAGCCGACCCCGTGGCCGGCGCCGTGCCCGCCGTGGCCGGCGTGCGGATCTGCGGCGCCCTGGATGCGGCGGCCCTTGTAGACCTCGTCGAAGGGGGCGGGAGCGGTGCCCGCGCCGGGAGGGGTGGTCCCGTGGCCGGAGTGGTCGGCCGTCCCGGCGTGGTCGGCGGGGGCGGCGATGGCCTGCGCGGCGGCGGCCGCGCCCAGGGCGGCGAGGGTGCCCGCGCCCGCTATGAGGGCGCGGCGGCGCGTGAGTTCAGACATGACGGTCGGTCCTCGTTCGGATCGGATGGAGCGAGTGATGACTATCAGTGAGGTTCTGACCCCGGGAAGTCGGGCACGGGGCGGGAGACGCGATCCGGACACAGAGGGATAAGTTGCGCCCAAAACCAGTTTGTCGATCTTGCGGTTCTCCTGTGCCATGCGGAGATGAAGCGAATATTCCGCTGTCACGTGGGGGAAGCGGTGAAGATCTTTTCGTCTACGCGCGTCATGGTGGTCGCCCTCACAGGGGAAAGCCGGCGCGATCCCTCGGCCGCTCCTGACGGAGTCCGGCGGGTGGAGCGCCTGGATCGCGGCGCGCACTCCTGTCCGTGATGCCTTAAATGACCGGAACATCCCGTGAGCGCTGCTTGACTGGACCCATGGCCCTGCACACCACACGCGCACCGCGGGACGGAGACGCCGCCACCGACGTCTTCGCCTCCGCCTTCAGCGGGCACGTCCTGCCCAAGTACCGGATGCCCGAGGAGCCGACCCCGCCGGGGGTCGTGCACGCGATGATCGACAGCGAGCTGTTGCTGGACGGCAACGCCGCGCAGAACCTCGCCACCTTCTGCACCACCTGGACCGACGAGGCCGTGCACCGCCTGATGGACGCGTGCATGGACAAGAACATGATCGACAAGGACGAGTACCCGCAGACCGCGGAGATCGAGTCCCGGTGCGTCAACATCCTGGCCGACCTGTGGAACGCCCCCGGCGCGGGCGGGGGCGCGGCCGCCACCGGCTGCTCCACCACGGGCTCCAGCGAGGCCGCCATGCTCGGCGGACTGGCCCTCAAATGGCGCTGGCGGGAGCGCCGCCGGGCCGCGGGCCTGCCCACCGACCGGCCCAACCTGGTCTGCGGGCCGGTCCAGGTCTGCTGGGAGAAGTTCGCGCGCTACTTCGACGTGGAGCTGCGCCAGGTGCCGCTGGAGGAGGGCGCCACCGGGCTGCGCCCGCACCAGCTCGCGCGGTACGTTGACGAGAACACCATCGGGGTGGTGGCCATCCTCGGGGTCACCTACACCTGTGACTACGAGCCCGTGGCGGAGATCGCCGCCGAGCTGGACCGGATCCAGGCCGAACACGGCTGGGACGTACCCGTGCACGTGGACGCCGCCAGCGGGGGCTTCGTGGCCCCCTTCCTGCACCCCGAGGTGGTCTGGGACTTCCGGCTGGCGCGGGTGGCCTCGATCAACACCTCCGGCCACAAGTACGGACTGGCCCCGCTGGGGGTGGGCTGGATCCTGTGGCGCGAGGCCGACCTGCTCCCCGAGGAGCTGGTGTTCCGGGTGAGCTACCTGGGCGGGGACATGCCCACCTTCGCCCTGAACTTCTCCCGCCCCGGCGGCCAGATCATCGCCCAGTACTACATCTTCCTGCGGCTCGGCCGGGAGGGCTACCGGCGGGTCCAACAGGCGTGCGCGGACACCGCCCGCGAACTCGCCTCGGTCATCGCGGAGATGGGCCCCTTCACCCTGCTCTACGACGGCACGGGAGCACTCCCCGCGGTCTCGTACACCCTCACCGACCCGGAGGGCGCGGGCTTCAGCCTGTACGACCTCTCCGACCAGCTGCGCATGCGGGGCTGGCAGGTGCCCTCGTACCCGCTGCCCCCCGAGCGGGAGGGGACGGTGATCCAACGGGTGCTCATCCGGCACGGGGTGACGCGGGACCAGATGTCCCTGCTGGCGGCGGACCTGCGCCGGGCGGTGGAGGTGCTGTCGGCCCCGGCCCCGCAGGCGGACGCCGACCGCTCCGGCTTCCACCACTGACGGGGGCGGGCCCGGGGGCCGGGCCCGGGTCCACCGGGCCCGGCCGGTTCAGGCGGCCGGGCAGACCCCCTTCTCCCAGTCCACGGTGGCGGCCGGGCCCGAGAAGGTCCACTGCGGGTCGAGGAGTTCCCGCTTCAGCCGGTCCGCCGCCGCCCGGTCCTCGACCACGTACCCGAAGTCCTGGAGCCAGGCCGGGTAGAGGTTCTTGGAGCCGATGGTGAAGGCCGCGCCGTCCACGGACACCAGCTTGTGGTGCTGGGCGTAGGCGTGACCGTCGGCCCACACCGGGGTCGCCGCGGCCCGGAACGGGGCCAGTTGGAGCCCCGAGCACATCGTGGCGCGCGCCGTGGCGCGATCACCGGTGAGTCGGGTCAGGCGGTCCCGCAGCAGGTCGCTGATCTCCGCCAGGGACTTGATCTGCGAGTAGCCCCCGCTGCCCACGGCACCGCGGTTGGCCGGGTCGCTGACCACGATCCGCACCTTCACCCCCGCGGCGAGCTTGGCCGCCAGGAGGTCGTAGAGCCGGATGTCGTAGCGCGGCAGCGGCGGGCAGGTGGCGTTCATGTCCTGCTGGGAGATGTCGATCCGCTCGACGGCCGAGCCGACCAGCGCGCGCAGGGCGCTCTCCTCGGGGTTGACGGTGTCGTAGTCCCGGTCGGCGTTGGTGCGGTCGGGCAGGGCCGCGATCCCGCACCGCGCCTCGGCGGCGGACGGCAGCGCGGGGCGGAAGCCGGAGAGCGGGTCCCGGTCGGCGATGCCGATGCCCAGCCCGCCGACCGCCAGCACCGACAGGTCGCCCTCCGCCGGTGCGCGATCGGCCGTCGGCACGGTGTCGGCCAGTGAGGGGGTGCACGCGGCACCCTCGGAGGCGGCGAACCAGACGCTGGTGAAACTGTTCCTGTTCCGGCAGGTCCACTCCCAGAGCGCGTCCAGGTAGCGGCTCGCGGAACCGGCGGCCGGACCGGCCAGCGCCAGGTCCACGTCGGCCACCGGGTGCGCGGTGTCCAGGTAGTCGCCCTTCCAGTTGTTGATGCCGCCGGTGACGGCGTACCGGCCGTCGACGACGAGCAGCTTGGAGTGGTTCCAGGAGAGCCCCGTCTTCGACGTGGTCATCGAGGCCACGGTCAGCGCGACCGAGCCGGCGGCGGTCCCCAGTTTCGCCACCACCTCGTCCCGCCACTTCGCGGGTACCACGTTCAGGTGGTAGACGGGCGCCGCGCCGGCCAGTACCCGGACCTTCGGCCGGTGCCCGGCGGCCACGGACGCCTTGAGCCCCGCCACGATCGCGTCCTGGAAGGCGCCGTCCGGGAACGGGGCGAGCGTGGATATGTCGACGGTGTGCTCGGCGCGGGCGATGTCCTCCGTCATCTTGGTGAGCAACCGCCGGGTGCCGGGCCGGTCCGCGCAGGCCGGGTCGCCCCAACAGCCCGGGGTCTGGAGCAGCCAGCCGGAGGGTTCGGCGGCCGTACCGGCGAGGCGGTTGCCGGAGGTGCGCTCCCAGACCCGCCCCTCCAGCCCCGGGGACACCTCCCGCAGGGCGCGTTCCACGGCGTCGAGGTGCGGCGTGGGGTCCCCCGACCCCCGCACGGCCCCGACGGCCGGGTCGGACGGAGCGGCCGCGACGGCCGGAGCCGCGGGCAGCAGGGAGAGGGCGAGCACCGGCGCGAGGGCCGGGAGAAGGGTACGGCTGAGCCGAAGGCGGAACACGGTGCTTCCTTGCCTGAGTCACGGAATCGTCGACGCCGCGCGTGGTCGGCGCGCGGTCCGGCCGCCGCGCGGGGCGCCGGCAAGATCAACTCGCGGAAGGTACCAACTCCCGCGCGGCCCCCGCACACCGTCGTACCGGAATCGGCCACACCTGCCCGCGGTCGGTCGCCGACTGCGGCAAACTCCCGCCATGGAACCGACCAAGGGCTTCGAGATCGCGGCCGCGAGCCGCTCCGACCTGCACCTCATGCGCGCCTGGGCCGACGCGGAAGGCTGGAACCCGGGGAACGACGACATCACCGCCTTCGCCACCGCCGACCCCGGCGGCTTCCTCGTCGGCCGTCTCCACGGCGAGCCCGCCGCCTGTGTCTCCGCCGTCCGCTACGGAACGGACTTCGGCTTCATCGGCCTCTACATCGCCCGCCCGGACCTGCGCGGCCAGGGGTACGGCCTCCGCGTCTGGAACGCCGCCACCGATCGGCTCCGCGGTCGACTGACGGGCCTCGACGGGGTCGTCGAACAGCAACACAACTACCGCCGCTCCGGCTTCCGTTCCGCCTGGAACAACGTCCGCTTCCAGGGCGCGGTGCCCGCCGGGGACCCGGCCCCGCCGGCCGGGGTGCGGATCGTCGACGGGGCCTCGCTCTCCTTCACCCGCCTCGCCGCCTACGACCGCCGCTTCTTCCCCGCCCCCCGCGAGGGCTTCCTGTCCGCCTGGACCGGACTGCCCGGCCGGACCCTCCTCGCCGCCGTCCGCGACGGGGAGATCGAGGGCCTCGGCCTGGTCCGGGCCTGTAGCGGACCCTCCCGGATCGGTCCCCTCTACGCCCGCACCCCCGGCACGGCCGCCGCCCTCCTGCACGGCCTCGCGGCGGCGGCACCCGGGCGCACCGTCTCCGTGGACGTGCCCGACGCCAACCCCGCGGCCGTCGCCCTCATGGAGGAACTGGGCCTGGAAGCGGTCTTCGAGGCCGCCCGCATGTACACCGGGCCCGCACCCGAGGTGGACCTGCCCGGCATCTACGGCGTGACCAGCCTCGAACTGGGCTGACCGGCGGAGGAATCGGGCCCGCGCGGGCCCTCGACCCCGGCGGAGATCGGCGTACGGTGGAAGGGAGACGGAGGTCACCATGAGCGCGCTGTCCCCCGGCACATCCGCCGCCCCGTACGCCGACCCCTACCGCATCCGGGCCGAAGAGGGCCCGCAGACCCTCGCCGACCTCAGGGCCGCCCTGGCCCTGGTGTCCCCGCTGGACCTGGCCGCCTTCGAGGCCCGACTGCACGGCGCCCGCCTCGGCGCCGTCCCCGCCGTCCTGACCGAGTACCGGCACGTGCTCGCCCTGCGCAGCAGTCCGGAGGTGGCCGCCGCCATCGCCGACGCCCTCGACGGCACCGAGAAGACGATGGGCATGGACGACTTCTTCGGGATGCTCGACGCCCGTCCCGAGGGCACGGACGGCACGGCGGCGGGGGAGGGCGGCCGTTGAGCGACTGGACCGTCCTGCTGCCCGAACGCCTCAACCGCGAGGTCGCCGAACTCACCCCGGGCGAACGCAAGGCCCTCTACCTGGCCCTGAAGCAGCTCTCCGAGGACCCCCGGGCGGACAGTCGCGCCGAGCCGCTCACCGGAGCCGAACTCCGCCGGGTCCTCTGCGCCCCGGCCGCCGACACCGGCGGGGTCGTCACCATCCTCTACCGGGTCATCCCCGACACGAGGACGGTCGCCGTCATCTGGCTCGTCGCCGGCCCCTGACCCGAAGGCCGCCGGCCCCTGACCCGCAGGCCGCCGCCCCGGGCTCCGGGGCCGCCGGGGCCCCGACACGAAGGCGCCGGGCCCCCGACCCCTCCCGCGGGTCGGCGGCCCGGCACCCGGGACCCCGTGCGATCAGCAGCTCAGGTTGTTCCCGGGGGCGACCCCGAGGATGCCCGTGAACCGCTGGTAGTTGTTGATGCGGCTCTGCACCTGGGCGGGGTTGCCGCCGTTGCACTCCAGCGCCCCGTTGATCGAACGGATCGTCTCCCCGAAGCCGCGCCCGGTGGTCATGGCGGTGTGCGCGGTCATGGTGCCGGGGCCGTTCTGGGTGTTCCAGTACCAGAGGGCGGTCTTCCAGGCCACGGCCGGGTCCCGCTCCACGAGGTAGGGGTTGGCCAGCAGGTTGATGCCCAGGGCGTCACCCGCCGCCTTGTAGTTGAAGTTCCAGCTCAGCTGGATGGGGCCGCGGCCGTAGTAGGCGGCCTGCCCGGCCGGACAGCCGTAGGGCTGGGTGGCGTCGCAGTAGTGCGGGTAGTTGGCCTGGTTCTGCTCGACCACGTGCACCAGACCGCCCGTCTCGTGCGAGACGTTGGCCAGGAAGGCGGCGGCCTCCTGCCGGGACACGGTCGCCCCGCCGGTGGTGGCGAACCCGGGGTAGGCGGAGAGGGCCGCGGTCAGTCCGGCGTAGGTGTAGAAGGAGCTGCGGTTCGGGAACATCTGCTGGAACTGGGCCTCGCTCACCACGAAGGTGCCGGGCTGCGGGTCGGGGTCGGGGCCCGGCCCGGTGCCGCAGGTGCCCTGGTCGGCCCAGACGCCCCACTGTCCGGTGGTGCCCGGGGTCTCGCCCTGGGTCCACCACTTGGCCTGCCAGTTGCGCCCGCTGTGGGAGACGGTGTTGCCGCCGGTGTAGACCGAGGACGAGGCCCAGGGGGCCGCGCAGTCGGCGGCCGTGGCGGGGGAGGCGGGCAGGGCCACGGTGAGGCCGATGGCCGCGGCGGTGGTGCTCAGCAGGGCGAGCGCCCGTCGGGCAAGCGTACGCATCACGGAACTGCTCCTCGGGTGGGGGGAGTTGCCGCCGGACGGCGGCTTCCCGCCACTGAATCGGAATGGTCTGTACCTGTCAAGGTCTAGACCAACAATGCGGGCCGGCCGGTGGGACTCCGGCCGGCCCGCGGTCTCCCCCTGGGGGAGGTGAGGCGGGGGAGACGTCAGGGGGCGGGCGGTAGTGGTGGGGCCGCGCCGCCGCGGCGCGCCGGAAGGGGCGCCGCGCCTCAGAAGGAGAAGACGGATCCGCTGCCGTTGGCGTGCGTGCACCGGTTGCCGAAGGTGTGGCTGTACGCCAAGCGGCGGCCCTGCCAGACCCCGTCGGCCGTCACCGTCACCGGGTCCCACTCCCGGGTGCACGGAGCCTCGGAGCCCTGCGCCGTGATCGTGTCCAGTCCGGCCCCGGTGGCGAGGAGTTCCGCGCAGGCGGCCTGCGGGTCGGGGTGGGTTCCGCCCGGCGTGGGGGCGCAGCTGAGGGTGACCGCCCGCAGGACCGTCCCCTCCGCCGGGTCCTCGCCGGCCGTCACCGAGAGCACCAGCGCGGAGGGGCTGTACAGGCTCGCCGTGCCCGCCGGGGCCGCCCCGGCCGTGCCGGTGAGACCGCCCGCCGTGGCGAGCGCGGTCAGGGCGGCGGCGGCCGCCACGGCACCGAGGCTGCGTGCGATGAACCGCATGTCGAACACTCCCGAATGTTGATTCCGGTTATCGGACGGCAGTCTTGCCCAAGATCCGCGACCCCGTGGACTCCTGACGTCATTTCAGGTCACCTCGGGTGACCGTCCGTGCGCAGATCGTGGCGGCGGGCGGACGCTGACCTGCGCCGGGTGCGCGGAGCGATTCGTCCGAAGACCGCCCGTGCCACCCCGCGACCGCCGGGTTCCGGGCGCGCGGGGTCCGGTTCCGGCCCCACGGGCGGGAACGGCCCCTTCGGCGGGCGGACCGACGGGACCCGGCCGAAGCGCGGGCCGTCCCGGCCGGAAGGTCGACTCCTCCTGGTGGTCCTCGCACGGCGGTGCGAGGATCGCCGCACGTGACGGGCGAACGGAAGGCGGAGCGCGGATGTCCGGGCTGCACGATCTGAGCGCGTTGGAACAGGGCGGGGCGATACGCGACGGGGACCTCTCACCCGTGGAGCTGGTGGAGCACTACCTGGCGCGGACCGAGCGTCTGGACGCGGAGCTCGGGGCCTTCCTCACGGTGACGCCGGACCTGGCCCGGGACCAGGCCGAGCGCGCGGCCGCGGAGGCCCTGGCCGCCCGCCGGGAGGGTCGCGGGCTGGGCCCCCTGCACGGGGTGCCGGTCCCGGTGAAGGACCTGAGCTTCGTGGCGGGAGTCCGCTGCACCCTCGGGTCGCGGGCCTACGAGGACCACGTGCCGGACCGGGACGACCACGTGGTGGCCCGCCTGCGGGCCGCGGGCACGGTGATGACCGGCAAGACGAACACCCCGGAGTTCGGGCTCCCGGCCTACACGGAGAACGCGCTCGGTCCGGCCGCCCGTACCCCCTGGGACCTCTCCCGCTCGGCGGGCGGTTCCTCCGGCGGCGCGGCGGCGGCCGTGGCGGGCGGCCTGGCGCCGCTGGCCCACGGGAGCGACGGCGGCGGGTCCCTCCGGATCCCCGCCTCCGCGTGCGGACTGTTCGCCGTCAAGCCCAGCCGTGGTCGGATCAGCCCCGGGCCGGTGCGGCACGACGTGACCGGGCTGGCCACGGACGGGCCGCTCGCCCGGACCGTGGCCGACGCGGCCGCCCTGCTGGACGTGCTGGCCGGGCCCACCCCGGGCGACCCCTTCGGGGCGCCCTCGCTGCCGCCGGGGGAGACCTTCCTGGCGGCGGCCCGCCGGGAGCCGGGGCGGCTACGCGTGGTGGCCCTGCCGGAGCCCCCGGTGCCGGGGGTGGAGCTGCACCCGGACTGCCGGGCGGCCCTCGACGGGGCGGTGGAACTGCTGCGCTCCCTGGGTCACGAGGTGGACGAGCTGTCCCTGCCCGCCGACGAGCGGTTGCTCGACTCCTTCTCGAAGGTGTGGGCGGTGGCCGCGACGACCCAGCCGGTGGAGCCGCGGGACGAGAAGCTCCTGCTACCCCTGACCCGGCACCTGCGCGAGGCCGGGCGCGGGGTGTCCGGACCGGAGTTCGCCGAGGCCCTGTACGCCTTCCGGGCCCTGGGTCAGCTGGTCGCGGACGCGCTGCTGTCCTCGTACGACGTGATCCTGACGCCCACGCTGGCCCGGCCCCCGGCGGAGGTGGGCGCCCTCCGGAACGACGCCGATCCGGCCGCCGAGTTCGCCGGTCTGGCCGCGTACACGCCGTATACCCCGCTGTACAACGCCACCGGGCAGCCCGCGGTGAGCCTGCCGCTCCACTGGACCGCGGAAGGGCTGCCCATCGGGGTCATGCTCGGCGGGCGCTACGGAGACGAGGCCGGTCTGCTGTCGCTGTCCGCGCAGCTGGAGGCGGCGCGCCCGTGGGCGCACCGCCGTCCCGCCTGCTGGTGAACCGACCCGACCGACCGGCGCGTGGTGCGGGGATGCCCCCCTCTACCACGCGCCGCCCCGCACCGCGCGCCGGCTCAGGTCGGTCCGGTGAGGTGCGGGGCGTAGAGGTCCAGGAGCCTGGTGCGGGTCTGGTGCAGGCGCTGGGCGAGGATGCGGCCCACCCAGTGCCCGAGGGCCGAACCGAAGGCGGGGTCGGCGTCCATGAGCATCCGCACCTCCAGGGCGTCGAACTCGTACGCCCGCACCGGGGTCATGGCCTCCGCGCTGAGCTGCCACACGTAGGGCGGGAACAGCCAGGACCACCCCACCAGCTCCCCGGGCCCCAGGCTCTCGATGGCGGCCGGGCGGCGGCCCGGCACGGGTATCTCCAGGGTCACCGTGCCGGACCGGACGATCCAGAACGCCTCGGCGCCCGCACCCTCCTGGAAGAGCCGGGCCCCTTCGGGGAAGTTCACCTCGCGGGCGCGCGCCATCAGGCGGCCCCGGTGCTCGGCGGTCAGGACGGCGGCGATGCGGGTGGGGGAAGGTGTGCTCACGGCGGACTCCGCTCCTCGTGCCCTCTCGGCCCCCCCGTCCCAGTGTGGCCGAGAAGGGCCCGTCGCGGCCATGGGCGGGCGCGAACCCGTCCGGAACCCCTCAGAACACCCCGCGCGGCCGGAACTGCACGCTGATCCGGGGGCCCACGGCGCGTGCCGACTTCGGTACGGCGTGCTCCCAGGTGCGCTGGCAGGAGCCGCCCATCACCACCAGGTCCCCGTGGCCCAGGGGCAGCCGCCGCGCCATGCCGCCGCCGCGCGGGCGGAGGGCCAGGTCCCGGGGGTCGCCCACGGAGAGGATGGCCACCATGGTGTCCTCGCGGGAGGACCGGCCGGTGCGGTCCCCGTGCCAGGCCACGCTGTCCCGGCCGTCCCGGTACAGGCACAGGCCCGCCGTGGCGAAGGGCTCGCCCAGCTCGGCCGCGTAGTGCCGGGACAGGGCGGCCCGGGCCTCCTCCAGGACCGGGTGCGGCAGCGGGGCGCCCTCCCCGTAGAAGGCCAGCAGTCGTGGCACCGCCACCTCCCGCTCGTACATCTGCCGCCGCTCGGCGCGCCAGGGCACCGCGGAGGCGAGCCGTTCGAACAGGGCGTCGGAGCCGTCGAGCCAGCCGGGCAGCAGGTCGTACCAGGCCCCGGAGCCCAGGTCCGTCCGCCGGATGCCGGTCAGCGGCCCGAGGCGGGCCTCGTCGGCCTGGTCGAAGAGCGAGGACTGCAGGTGCGCGTGCATGGCTCGATCCTACCCCCTGAGGCGAACAGGTGTACGAATGTGCGAGCGGAGTCGAGCGGCTTGCCCCCGCCGCCCTGACGCGTGGAGATGCTTGAACATGATTGATGTGCGGGAGTTTCGAGCAGCTTCTTTCATTCCCGGGCCCCTTCGCGCTATGTTGCCGGGCGCATGCCAAACGACTCGCGGGTCCCGGGGCGCCCCACGCGCCCCGGGCCGCACGACGCGCCGCTGGAGTGCCCATGAGACTCGGCCTGCTACGCCCCGCGCACCGGCACCATCCCGACCGTCCGAGCCGTCGCCCCCGGCGGCCGCCCCGCGCCCGCGGCCCCCGGCGGGCGCTCGGATCCCTGCTCGCCGCGGCCTTCGCCGCGGCCGGCCTGACCGCCTTGGGCCCCGCAGCCCCCGCCGCGGCGGCCACCGCGGGCACCGTCACCGGCTTCGGTCAGTCCGGGAACACCTTCACCGCCACCACGTCCAGCGGGGCCCGCGCCCGGGTCGTCGTCGCCCGGCCGGACATCTTCCGGCTCTGGCTCTCCCCGGACGGGGCCTTCACCCAGGACCCGGCGGGCCGGGACCTCGCCGTCACCACCGACTTCGGTCCCGTCACCACCTCCTACACCGACGCCGGGACCCACTACCGGATCACCACCGGCGCCCTGTCCATCCACGTCGACAAGTCCCCGCTCCGCTTCTCCGTGTACCGGGCCGACGACCGCACCCTCGTCTGGCAGGAGACCCAACCCACCAGCTGGACCGGCAACCGGACCACCCAGTACCTGGCCCGCGGGGCCGAGGAGCAGTTCTACGGGACCGGGCTGCGGCTCGGGGAATGGGCGCTGCGGGACAAGACCGTCCCGGTGGCCGTGGACAACAAGTGGCGGGAGAACACCAATGCCAGCCCCGCCCCCTTCTACATGTCCACCAACGGCTACGGGGTGATGCGCAACACCTGGGCGCCCGGCTCCTACGCCTTCGGCGCCCCCGGGGCCTTCACCCACGACGAGAACCGCTTCGACGCCTGGTACTTCACCGGGGACTCCCTGAAATCCGTCCTGGACGCCTACACCGACGTCAGCGGAAAACCCTTCATGGCCCCCCTGTGGGGATTCGAACTCGGCAACGCCGACTGCTTCAACGCCTCGAACCCGGACTATCAGGGGGACCACTCCCGGGCCCGCCACCAGACCACCCCCGACGTGGTCGGCTACGCCGAGGACGCCCGCGCCGCCGACATGCCCTCGGGCTGGTTCCTCCCCAACGACGGCTACGGCTGCGGCTACACCGAGCCCCTGAAGTCCACCGTGGACGCCCTGGCCGCCAAGGGGTTCAAGACCGGGCTGTGGACCTCCACGGGCCTGACGGACATCGCCCGTGAGGTCGGCACCGCGGGCTCCCGCGCGGTCAAGACCGACGTGGCCTGGATCGGCAGCGGCTACAAGTACGCCTTCGACGGGGTGCAGCAGGCCGTCGACGGGATCGAGAAGAACTCCGACGCCCGCCGGTTCGTGTGGACCGTGGACGGCTGGGCGGGCACCCAGCGCAACGCCGTCGTCTGGACCGGCGACACCTACGGCACCTGGGCCGACATGCGGTGGCACGTCCCCGCCATCGCCGGCGCCGGACTCTCCGGTCTGAACTACGCCTCCGGCGACGTGGACGGCATCTTCGGCGGCAGTCCGAAGACCTACGTCCGCGACCTCCAGTGGAAGGCGTTCACCCCCGCCCTCATGACCATGTCGGGCTGGGGGGCGACCCATCCGACCGTCGGCTACCAGGACAAGCAGCCCTGGCGGTTCGCCCAGCCCTACCTGGACATCAACCGCAAGTACCTCAAGCTGAAGATGCGGCTGACCCCGTACCTGTACACGATGAGCCGCGTCGCCCACGAGACCGGAGTGCCCTCCACTCGCGCCCTCGTCCTGGAGTACCCGGACGACCCGGTGGCCCGGGGCAACCTGACCAGCGGCCAGTTCATGGCCGGGGACTCCTTCCTGGTGGCCCCCGTCGTCTCCGACACCACCGTCCGCGACGGCATCTACCTGCCCGCCGGCACCTGGACGGACTACTGGACGGGCCGCACCTGGACCGGACCCGGCTGGCTCAACGGCTACCAGGCACCTTTGGACACCCTGCCCCTCTTCGTCAAGAGCGGCGCCATCGTGCCGATGTGGCCCCAGATGAACCACGCCGGCGAGAAGCCGGTCTCCACCCTCACCTACGACATCCACCCGCGCGGCACCACCTCCTTCTCCCTGTACGAGGACGACGGCCTGACCCGCGCCCACCTCCAGGGCGCCCACGCCCGCCAGCAGGTCCGGGTGACCGCCCCGCAGACCGGCGCCGGAGACGTCACCGTCGCCGTGGGCGCGGCCGAGGGCACCTACACCGGCAAACCGGCGACGCGCGGCTACGAGTTCAGCCTGCACGTGGCCGGCGCCCCCACCGGCGTCACCGTCGACGGATCCGCCCTGCCCGCGCTCGGCTCCAAGGCCGCCTACGACTCCGCCACCACCGGCTGGTACTTCGACCCCGCCGACCGCAAGGGCGTCCTGTGGGTCAAGACCGGCCAGAAGTCCGCCGCGTTCACCGTCACGGCCGCCGGCACCACCCTGCCCGCCGGCGAACCGGTCTCCGGAGGCTCCGGCACCCCCCTCCCGCAGACCGGGTGGACCCTCGCCCACGTCGACAGCCAGGAGACCACCGGGGAGAACGGCGCCGCCGCCCGCGCCTTCGACGGAAACCCCGCCACCCACTGGCACACCGCCTGGAAGGGCACCGGATCGGCCCTGCCCCACGAGATCCAGATCGACCTCGGGGCCCGCCACACCCTGGACGGCCTCGGCTACCTGCCCCGTCAGGACGGCGGGAGCAACGGCAGGATCGGCCGCTACGAGGTCTACGTCGCGGAGACCACCGCCGACTGGGGCACCCCGGTGGCCACCGGCACCTTCGCCGACACCGCGGCCCGCAAGGACGTGCCCCTCGCCGCGAAGACCGGCCGCTACCTCCGGCTGAGGGCCCTCACCGAGGCGGGCGGACGCGGACCGTGGACCAGCGCCGCCGAGATCACCGCCACCGGGCGGGCCGCACCGCTCCCCGCCGACGCCGGCCTGGTCCACAACGCCTCCGGCCTCTGCGCCGACCTGCCGCGCAGCGCCACCGCACCCGGCACCGAACCCACCCTGTACGTCTGCCACGGCGGCCCGAACCAGCGCTGGACCCTGCACCCCGACGGCCGTCTGACCGGACTCGCCGGGGTCTGCCTGGACGGCGCCGCCACGACCCGCGCCACCGTGCAGAACTGCACCGGCACGGCCGGTCAGGACTGGCAGCAGGGTCCGCAGGGCTCCCTGCGCTCCGGCGGTCAGTGCCTCGTCCCGGCCGGCGCCACCCCTGCCTCCGGCGGCGCCCTGACCCGGACGGCCTGCGACGGCTCGGCCGCCCAGAGGTGGACCTTCACCCCCTGACCGGCGGGCACCCCCGCCCGCAGGCCCTGTGTTCGGCCCGCGAGTTCCCGCTCGCCTCGTGTGCGTAGGGCCTTGTCGGAGGCGAGGGTCTTGTCCGTGAC
>NZ_JBEOSD010000021.1:0-72484 GCF_040302735.1 Streptomyces sp. NPDC097619
GGGTTCACGGGCCCGGCCGGGGCCGACGGGCGCGCCCGGGGTCGGTCAGCGCGGCCGCAGCGCCACGATGGCGAGCACCGCCGGTGCGGTGGCCAGCAGCGTGAAGGTCACCGGTGAGATGTGGTGCTCGGGCTTCTTGCGGGCCGGGGCCCGGTACGCGGGCCGGGGGACCGGTGAGGGCGAGGGGTCCGGTCGGACCACAGGCGGGGTGGGCTTCGGCGCGGGCGGCGGCGGGGGCGGCGCGGGCGCGGCGCGCACCACCGTCGGGGTGGGCGAGGGCCGCGGCGGTGCCGGCTCCGGGACCACGGGCCGGGGCGGGGGAGTGGGCCGGGGGGTCGGCTTCGGCGTCGGCTTCGGGGTGGGCTTGGGCGTCGGTTTCGGGGTCGGTTTCGGGGTCGGCTTCGGGCTGGGCGTCGGCTCGGGGGTGGGCGTCGGGCTGGGCGTCGGCTTCGGGGTGGGCTTGGGGGTGGGGGTCGGCTTGGGGGTGGGCTTGGGCGTCGGCTTCGGGGGGCACGGGCACTTCCGGCAGTGCCCGCCGCCGTGTCCGTGGCCCGGCCCGTGGCAGTGGTGCGGGCAGCAAGGGCGCCGGCAGCGGTCCTTGCCGTGCCCGCGGTCAGCGTGACGCTCGCCACTTCCGGCGCGGAGGGCGCCGGTCCGTTCCCACGCTGCGTCGATCCCCGCTGACGGGCCGGCACCGTCGGGGGCGGGGGCCGGGGTCACGGCGGCGGTCGCGCCCGCGGGCGCGGGGGCGCCGCTATCGGCCACGGCGGGCACGACGGACACGGCCGCCCACAAGAGGGCGGCCGTCATCGCCGTGCGTCGGGCGCTGGGTCTGGTCACCCCGGGAGCATGGGCCTGGAGTCGGGCCGGTTACGCCGTGTGGCGGACCGATTCGCCTGATCGAGCGGACTTTCCCATCGACAGGTTTAAGCCAAAGATGCCCATGCTTCGATCGGTCGGTACTAAATACCAAAAGGGATTTGTCGGTTTCGGTCAATCCACGGTACCCCGGCGGATCAAGGGCCGGACGGCCCTTTGGTGTGTGACGAAGAACGGATCGTCAATTTCCGCTTTTGCTCGCCCACCTGGCCGATGATCAGTACATTCGGCCCGGACAGCTGTACGACGACCTCGTGGAGACCGTGATGGAGCGCCCGGACTGGGCACCGCCCGGCATCGACATATCGGTGCCCAGCGTGTCCCGTATCTACGATTACTACCTGGGCGGCTCGCACAATTTCGAGGTCGACCGGCAGGCCGCCCGCCGCGCCATGCAATTCGTGCCCGGCCTCCCCAAGATCATGCAGGCCAACCGGGCATTCATGCGGCGGGCCGTCCGGTACGCCGTGGCGGAGGGCGTCACCCAGTTCCTGGACATCGGCTCCGGCATCCCCACCTTCGGCAACGTCCACGAGGTGGCCCGCGCCGCCGCCCCGGAGGCCCGGGTGGTCTACGTGGACCACGACCCGGTGGCCGTGGCCCACAGCCGGGCCGTCCTCGACGGGGACGAACGCGCCGCCATCACCGCCGCCGACCTGCGCAAACCCGCCGAGATCCTGGACGGCCCCGAGGTCACCGCCCTCCTGGACCTGGACCGCCCGGTGGCGCTGCTGCTCGTGGCCGTCCTGCACTTCCTGGAAGACGCCGACCGGCCCCGCGAGGCGGTCGCCGCGCTCCGCGACGCCCTGGCCCCCGGCAGCCTCATCGTCCTCACCCACGCCTCCTACCAGGGCATCCCCCTGGAACCGGAGGTGGCCGGCGGGGCCGTGCAGGTCTACCGGGACATCCGCAATCCGCTGGTGATGCGCACCCGCGAGGAGATCTCCCGCTTCTTCGACGGGTTCGAGACCGTGGAGCCCGGCATCGTCCCGATGCCGCTGTGGCGCCCGGAGGAACCGCCCGCCGGTGCCGGGGAAGCCGCCGTCGAACCGGCCGAAGACCCCTACGCCTTCGCGGGCTTCGGCGGCGTGGGACGCAAGGCGTGAGACTCCCCGCCCCCGCCCCGGGTCCCGCCGCGCCGCCCGACGGCCCCGAGGACCGCGTCGCCCGCTTCGCGACGATCTGGAGCCGTGCCATCTTCCCGGTCACGGCCACCTCCTTCACCCGTCTCGAACTGGAGGAGTACCTGGTCCCCCCGGCCCGCGCCCTGGCCGCCGCCCTGCTCGCCCAGCCCTTCGACGCGGCCGCGGCCCAGCAGGTCGGCGAAGGGCTCGTCGCCGCCCACTGCACGGACCCCGAGGCCCTGACCCAGACCCTCGGCGTCGTGGACTCGTACCTGGTCCTGTACTGCGGACCGGACTCCCGGGAGGAGGCCGAGGAGTACCGGGCCCGCTGCGCCCGCCTCCAGCACCACCTGGCCGCCGGTTTCGCCCGCGCCCTGCGCGAGCGCACCCTCGGCGAGCAGGAGGCCATCGCCCGCTCCGCCCTGACGGCCCGCTCCGACGCCCAACAGGCCCTGCACGCCAGCGAGGCCCGCTTCCGGGCCGTCTTCGAGGGCGCGGCCATCGGCATCGGCATCGCCGACCTCGACGGGAACGTCCTGGAGGTCAACGAGGCCCTCACCCGCATGTTCGGCGGCATGGACGACCACGTGAAGGGCCGCAACGTCTGCGACTGGGGCCACCCCGAGGACGCCCCGCACGTGTGGCGGATGTACGGGGAGCTGGTCCGCGGCGAACGCGAGCACTACCGCGTGGAGAAGCCCTACTACCGGCACGACGGCACCGTGCTCTGGACCAACCTGACGGTCTCCCTGCTCCGCGACGCCCAGGGCCGCCCCCAGTACCAGCTGGCCCTCATGGAGGACACCACCGAACGCCGCCTGCTCAACCTCCGGCTGCGCTACGAGGCCACCCACGACGCGCTCACCGGACTGCCCAACCGGACCCTGTTCTTCGAACGCCTGGAGAAGGTCCTCGCCGCCCGGGGCGGCCGGTTCGGCCTCTGCTACCTCGACCTCGACGGGTTCAAGGCCGTCAACGACAGCCTCGGCCACGCCGCCGGCGACCGGCTGCTCGTCGAGGTCGCGGACCGGCTGCAGAGCTGCGCCACCCGGCCCGGGGAGATGGTGGCCCGGCTCGGCGGGGACGAGTTCGTGGCCCTGACCACCGCGCCCGAGGGCTCCGAGGAGGTCATCGACCTGGCCGTGCGGATCCTCAACGCCCTCTCCGTCCCCGTCCGCCTGGAGGGCCGGGAACTGACCGTCCGCGGCAGCATCGGGATCGTGGAGGGACCGGCGGGGGAACGCGGCGCCGCCGAGGTGCTGCGCAGCGCCGACATCACCATGTACCGGGCCAAGGGCGCGGGCGGTAACCGCTTCGAACTCGCCGACGCCGAGGCGGACGCCCGCGCCATCACCCGGCACGGGCTCACCAACGCCCTGCCCGCGGCCCTGGAGCGCGGCGAGTTCTTCATCGAGTACCAGCCGCTGGTGCACCTCCACGACGGCACCGTGCACGGGGCCGAGGCCCTGGTCCGCTGGTCCCACCCGCAGTACGGGGTCCTCGGACCGGACCGCTTCATCCCGCTCGCCGAACGGACCGGACTCATCGTGCCGCTGGGCCGGTGGGTGCTGGAGGAGTCCGTCCGACAGGCCCGCGCCTGGCAGCGGGACAACGGCCCGCTGCGCATCAACGTCAACCTGTCCCCGACCCAACTGCACCACCCCGGGCTGGTCGCGGACACCGTGGCCGTCCTGGAGGACAGCGGGCTCGCACCGGGCAGCCTCTGCCTGGAGGTCACCGAGTCCGCGCTGATCGGCGCCGACGACGAACTCCTCGAACCCCTCCGCAGGCTCGCCGAGATCGGCGTGGACATCGCCCTGGACGACTTCGGCACCGGCTACTCCAACCTGGCCAACCTCCGCAGGCTCCCGGTCAGCGTGCTCAAGCTGGACCGTTCGTTCACCCAGGGCATGCAACGGCTCCCCGCCGACCCCGTGGACGTCAAGATCGTGGAGGGCATCGTCGCCTTGGCCCACAGCCTGGAACTCGCGGTCACCGTGGAAGGCGTGGAGACCGGGGCCCAGGCCGCCCAACTGCGGGCCCTCGGCTGCGACACCGCCCAGGGCTGGTACTACGCCCGGCCCGGCGCACCCGATCGGATCCACGCCCTGGCCCTGGCGGACGCCGTGCCCACCCGCTCCTGAGCCGGCCGACCCGCCACCTCCGCCCCCGGGACACCGCCCGCCCCGGGGCACCCCGCCGCGCCCGCCTCAGCCCGGGTGCGGACCCGGCGGACGGCCGTACGGTCGCGGGCCCCGCGGTCTGCCCACCTCCGCCAGCAGCACCCGCATCAGCTCCCGCGCCGCCCGCGGCGGGGCCACGTCCGTCCGGTGGGCCAGCGCGATCGTCCGCCGCAGCGGGGACCCGGCCAGCGGGGTCACCCGCAGCCCCGGCCAGGCCCGCTCGGCCACCATGGTCGGCACCACCGCCAGCCCCAGCCCGGCCCGCGCGAAGCCCAGCACCGCGTCCATCTCGCCGCCCTCCACCACGAACGAGGGCTCGAACCCGGCGGCCCGACAGGCCGCCACCGTCAGCTCCCGCAGGTCGTAGCCGTGCCGGAACATCACCAGCGGCCACTCCCGCAGCTCCGCCACCCGCAGCGGCCCGGCACCCCCCGGCGGCGGATGATCGGCCGAGGACACCACCACCAGGTCCTCCGTCAGCAGTTCCACCGTGGTCAGCGAGGGCGCCGAAGGGGGCAGCGGCAGCGCGATCACGGCCAGGTCCAGGGCGCCGCGGGCCAGCTCCCGCACCAGGTCCAGGGAACCGCTCTCCTCGATCAACAGCCGGATCCCCGGATGCGCCCCGTGGAAGGCCCGCAGCACCTCCGGCAGCAGGCCCGTGCACACGCTCGGCGTCGCGCCGAGCCGCACCCGCCCGCGGCGCAGCTGCACCAGCTCCTGCACCTCCACCCGGGCGGTGTCGGCATCCGCGAGGATCCGCCGGGCCAGCGGCAGCAGGGCCTCCCCGGCGTCGGTCAGCGTGATGTTGCCCCGGGCCCGACTGAAGAGCTCCGCGCCCAGTTCCTTCTCCAGGGCGCGGATCTGCTGGGACAGCGAGGGCTGGGCCACGTGCACCCGCTCGGCGGCCCGGGTGAAGTGCCGGGTCTCGGCGACGGCCACGAAGTAGACGAGCTGCTGGAACTGCATAGGCCATGTCTATCAAGATGACCGGCACCATGTCTTGGACCTTTCGGGCCGGAGGTCCCTACCGTCGATGCCATGGCTCTGGCAACGCGCACCCGGACGGGCCCCCCTTCCTTCTGGGGCTCCACGATCGGCAAGAAGGCCGTCATGGCGGTCTCCGGGCTGATCCTCCTCGGCTACCTGGTCGTCCACATGCTCGGCAACCTGAAGATCTTCTTCGGGCCCGAGGAGTTCAACGGCTACGCGCACTGGCTGCGCACGATCGGCTCCCCGGCCCTGCACTACGAGTGGGCCCTCTGGGGCCTGCGGGTGGTCCTGGTCGCCGCCGTGATCGCCCACGGGGTCGCCGCGTACCAGCTGAGCCGCCGGGACATCAAGGCCCGGCCCGTGAAGTACGCGCACCAGCGCCGCCGCGCGACCTACGCCACCCGCACCATGCGCTGGGGCGGGGTCATCCTGGCCCTGTTCGTGGTCTGGCACCTGCTGGACCTGACCACCCTGACCGTGAACGAGCGGGCCTGGGCCGGCCACCCCTACGAGAACGTCCTCGCCACCTTCTCCACCTGGTACGGCAACGTCATCTACATCCTGGCCGTCTCCGCCCTCGGCCTGCACGTGCGGCACGGCTTCTGGAGCGCCGCACAGACCCTCGGCGCCGGCAACGCCCGCCGCGACCGCCTCTTCAAGGGCCTCGCCAACGGCCTGGCCCTCGCCCTCTTCGCGGGCTTCGTCTCCGTCCCCGTCTCCGTCATGACCGGAATTGTGAGCTGACCATGACCGACCACCCCGCGGAGTACGTCCGGTACCGCACCGGCGAACCGATCACCGACACCAAGGCCCCCGCCGGACCGGTGGCCGAACGCTGGGACCGCCGCCGTTTCGAGGCCAAGCTCGTCAACCCGGCCAACCGCCGCAAGCACACCGTCATCGTGGTCGGCACCGGCCTCGCGGGCGGCGCCGCCGGCGCGACCCTCGCCGAACAGGGCTACCACGTGGTCCAGTTCTGCTACTCGGACTCCCCGCGCCGGGCCCACTCCATCGCCGCCCAGGGCGGCATCAACGCCGCGAAGAACTACCGCAACGACGGTGACTCCGTCCACCGGCTGTTCTACGACACCGTCAAGGGCGGCGACTTCCGGGCCCGCGAGTCCAACGTCCACCGACTGGCCCAGATCTCCGTGGAGATCATCGACCAGTGCGTGGCCCAGGGCGTCCCCTTCGCCCGCGAGTACGGCGGCCTCCTCGACACCCGCTCCTTCGGCGGCGTGCAGGTCTCCCGCACCTTCTACGCCCGCGGCCAGACCGGCCAGCAACTGTTGCTCGGCGCCTACCAGGCGCTGTCCCGACAGATCGCCGCGGGAAACGTCGAGATGCACCCCCGCACGGAGATGCTCGACCTCATCGTCGTCGACGGCCGGGCCCGCGGCATCGTGGCCCGCGACGTGATCACCGGGGAGATCAGCACCCACCACGCCGACGCCGTGGTCCTGGCCACCGGCGGCTACGGCAACGTCTTCTACCTCTCCACCAACGCGATGAACTCCAACGCCACCGCCATCTGGCGCGCCCACCGGCGCGGCGCGCACTTCGCGAACCCCTGCTTCACCCAGATCCACCCCACCTGCATCCCGCGCACCGGCGACCACCAGTCCAAGCTGACGCTGATGAGCGAGTCCCTGCGCAACGACGGTCGCATCTGGGTGCCCAAGGCCCAGGGCGACACCCGCCCGGCCCACGAGATCCCCGAGGACGAGCGGGACTACTACCTGGAGCGGATCTACCCCTCCTTCGGCAACCTCGTCCCCCGCGACATCGCCTCCCGCGCCGCCAAGAACGTCTGCGACGAGGGCCGCGGCGTCGGCCCCGGCGGCCAGGGCGTCTACCTCGACTTCGCGGACGCCATCCGTCGCATGGGCAAGGACAAGGTCGCCGAGAAGTACGGCAACCTCTTCGACATGTACGAGCGGATCACCGCGGAGAACCCGTACGAGGTCCCCATGCGGATCTATCCCGCCGTGCACTACACCATGGGCGGCCTCTGGGTGGACTACGACCTCCAGACCACCGTCCCCGGCCTGTTCGCCATCGGCGAGGCCAACTTCTCCGACCACGGGGCGAACCGGCTCGGAGCCTCCGCCCTCATGCAGGGCCTGGCCGACGGCTACTTCGTCCTGCCGTCCACCATCAACGACTACCTGGCCCGTAACCCGCACGCGGAGCCCGTGGACGCCTCGCACCCGGCCGCCGTCGAGGCGGTCCGCGAGACCCGCGAGCGCGTGGAGCGCCTGCTCGCCGTGGACGGGGACCGCACCCCGGACTCCTTCCACCGCGAGATCGGCGAACTCATGTGGGAGTACTGCGGGATGGCCCGCAGCGACGCGGGCCTGCGCAAGGCCCTCGCCCGGATCCCCGAGATCCGCGAGGAGTTCTGGCGCCGCGTGAAGGTCCCCGGTACCGGCGCGCAGCTCAACCAGTCCCTGGAGAAGGCCAACCGGGTGGTGGACTACCTGGAGCTGGCCGAGCTGATGTGCTTGGACGCCCTGCACCGCGAGGAGTCCTGCGGCGGCCACTTCCGCGAGGAGTCCCAGACCCCCGACGGCGAGGCCGCCCGCCGCGACGAGGAGTTCGGCTACGCCGCCGCCTGGGAGTTCACCGGCACCGGCACCGCCCCCGTCCTGCACCGGGAAGACCTGGTCTTCGAGTACGTCCACCCCACCCAGCGGAGCTACGCATGAAGCTCAACCTGCGCGTCTGGCGCCAGCAGAGCGCCGACGCCCCCGGCGCCATGGTCACCTACGAGGTCGACGGCATCTCGAAGGACATGTCCTTCCTGGAGATGCTCGACACCCTCAACGAGGACCTCACCCTGCGCGGCGAGGAGCCGGTGGCCTTCGACCACGACTGCCGCGAGGGCATCTGCGGGGCGTGCAGCCTCGTCATCAACGGCGACGCCCACGGCCCCGAGCGCACCACCACCTGCCAGCTCCACATGCGCTCCTTCCGCGACGGCGACACCATCGACGTGGAACCCTGGCGGGCCGCCGCCTTCCCCGTGGTGAAGGACCTGGTGGTGGACCGCGGCGCCTTCGACCGGATCATCGGCGCCGGCGGCTACATCACCGCCCCCACCGGCTCCGCCCCCGAGGCGCACGCCACCGCCGTCCCCAAGGCCGACGCCGACCGCGCCTTCGAGCACGCCGAGTGCATCGGCTGCGGGGCCTGCGTGGCGGCCTGCCCCAACGGCTCGGCCATGCTCTTCACCTCCGCCAAGGTCAACCACCTCAACGTGCTGCCGCAGGGCGCCCCGGAACGCGAGACCCGGGTGCTCGACATGGTCGCCCAGAT
Source organism: Streptomyces sp. NPDC097619 (assembly GCF_040302735.1). Classification (NCBI taxonomy): domain Bacteria; kingdom Bacillati; phylum Actinomycetota; class Actinomycetes; order Kitasatosporales; family Streptomycetaceae; genus Streptomyces; species Streptomyces sp. NPDC097619. The sequence goes on from NZ_JBEOSD010000021.1 coordinate 8,495, forward strand.
GGACGCCGAGGGGTTCGGCGGCTGCACCCTCACCGGCGAGTGCGCCACCGCCTGCCCCAAGGGCATCCCGCTGCCCTCGATCACGGCCATGAACCGCGAATGGCTCCGCGCCACCCGCGCCTCCCGCCGCTGATCCGATCGGCTGACCGCGGCGCGGCCGCCCGCGCCGCGCCGCGGACCCGCCGGGGTCGTGTCGGACAGTGGGCCCATGGGAGAAGGAATCCGGCGCCGGACCGTGCTGGCCACGGCCCTCGCCCTGGCCCCGCTGACCACAGGCTGCGCCACGGAGCCGAAGGGCCCCCCGCCCGCGGCCGGGCCGCCCCCGAAGGACGTCCACGTCCTGCTGCTGCGGCACGCGGAACGGCCCTACGCGGGGGACCTCGGCGAGGACGAGGACGGCGAGCCCACCCCGGGCGAGCTGTCCGTGCGGGGGCGGCGCCGGGCCGCCGCCCTGCCGCTGCTCTTCGGCCCCACCCGGGGCGCCGACGCCCTGCCCCGCCCTGCGGCCCTGTTCGCCGCGGGCGGCCCCGAGGCCCACTGCCGACAGACCCTGGCGCCGCTGGCCGAGGCCCTGGAACTGCCGGTGCGGACCCGCCGGCGGGCCGGCGACGAGGCGGACCTGGCCCGGGAGGTGCTGGCCGCGCCCTCCCCGGTGCTGGTCTGCTGGGAGCACCCGGGCATCCCGGCCCTCATCCGCGCGCTCGGCGCGGGCGGGGTGCTGGGCCTGCCCGCCGGCTGGCCCGACCGGTACGACCTCGTGTGGAGCCTGACCCGCACCGCCGGCCGCTGGCGGTTCGGCGAACTGGCACAGCACCTGCTGCCCGGCGACGCCTGACCGGCGGACCGGCCGACCCCTCGACCGCTCGACCGCCTGAACCACCGATCGCCGGAACGGCCGACCGGCCGATCGGCCCGGGCCCCCGGTGATGCCTGACCCACCGCGGGCCCGACCCGGACGCCCGTTCCTCCCCCGGCCCCCGTGGGGGAGGAACGGGTCGCACCACGGCCCCGGCCTCAGCCCAGGGCGCGCGCCAGATGGGGAGCGGTGCGCCCGGCACCCGCGGCGACCTCGGCCGGCGGGCCGCAGGCCACCACCCGGCCGCCCTCGGCCCCGCCCCCGGGGCCCAGGTCGATCACCCAGTCGGCGCCCGCGGCCACCGTCATGTCGTGCTCGACCACCACCACGGTGTGCCCGGCGTCCACCAGCCCGTGCAGCCGCCCCACCAGCACCTCCACGTCGGCCGGGTGCAGACCGGTGGTCGGCTCGTCCAGCAGGTACAGGGTGGGCTCGCGGCGGGTCCGCTGGAGCTCCGTGGCCAGCTTGATCCGCTGGGCCTCGCCCCCGGACAGCTCCGTCGCGGGCTGCCCCAGCCGCAGGTACCCCAGCCCGATCTCCCGCAGGGCGCGCAGGCTGCGGGCGGCGGCGGGCACGTCCGCGAAGAACTCCCCGGCGGCCTCCACCGTCAGCCCCAACACCTCGGAGACGTCCAGGCCGGCGTGCCGGACCTCCAGGGTCTCCGGGTTGTAGCGGGCGCCCGCGCACTCGGGGCAGGGCGCGTAGGTGCTGGGCAGGAAGAGCAGTTCCACCGCGACGAAGCCCTCGCCCTGGCAGTGCTCGCAGCGCCCGCCGGGCACGTTGAAGGAGAACCGGCCGGCCCGGTAGCCGCGGGCCCGGGACTCGGGCGCGGCCGCGAAGATCCGCCGCACCACGTCGAACAGCCCGGTGTAGGTGGCCAGGTTGGACCGGGGGGTCCGGCCGATGGGCTTCTGGTCCACCTCCACGAGCCGGGCCACCGGACAGTCCGGGTCCCCGGCCGCCAGGCGCGCGGCGACCGTCTCGGCCAGGACCCCGCCCACCAGCGTGGACTTCCCCGAGCCGGAGACCCCGGTGACGGCCGTCAGCACGCCGAGCGGGAACTCCACGGCCGTCCCGCGCAGGTTGTTGCGGTGCGCCCCGGACAGCGGCAGGGTGCCGCGCGGCACCCGCACGGTGCGCTCCGGCAGCGGGTCCCGGGCGAAGAGGAACCTCCCGGTCGCCGAGCCGGGCACCTCGGCGAGCCCGTCCGGCGGTCCGCAGTGCAGCACCCGACCGCCGTGTTCGCCGGCCCCGGGCCCCACCTCGACCAGCCAGTCGGCGTGCCGGACCACGTCGAGGTGGTGCTCCACCACGCACACGGTGTTCCCCGCCTCCTTGAGGCGGTCGAGGACCCCGAGCAGGGCCTCGGTGTCCGCGGGGTGCAGGCCCGCCGAGGGTTCGTCGAGCACGTACACGACGCCGAACAGCCCGGACCGCAGCTGTGTGGCGAGCCGCAGCCGCTGGAGTTCGCCCGCCGACAGGGTGGGCGAGGACCGGTCCAGGCTCAGGTAGCCGAGACCGAGTTCGGCCACCGGGGCGATGCGGGCGAGCAGGTCGGTGGTGAGCGCGGCCGCCGGGCCGCCCTCGGGAGCCCGGCCGCGGGCCGCCTCCAGGACCTCGGCCAGCGCGGTCAGCGGGAGCGCGGCCAGCTCGGCGATCGGGCGACCCGCGAAGGTGACCGCCCGGGCCTCCGGCCGCAGCCGTTCGCCCCCGCACTCCGGGCAGCCCGAGGCGGTCAGGAAGCGCTCGGCCCGCGCCCGCAGGGCCGGACTGCGGGTGTCGGAGTAGGTCTTGAGCACGTACCGCCGGGCCCCTGTGTACGTGCCCTGGTAGGGGCGCTGGATCCGGCCCGCGTCGCGCACCGGGTGCACGGTCACCACCGGCTGCTCGTCGGTGAAGAGGATCCAGCGCCGGTCCTCGGCGGACAGCTCCCGCCAGGGCCGGTCCACGTCGTACCCGAGGGCGTCGAGGACGTCGCGCAGGTTCTTGCCCTGCCAGGCGCCGGGCCAGGCGGCCACCGCACCCTCGCGGATCGTCAGCGAGGGGTCGGGGACCAGCAGTTCCTCGGTGGTGTCGTGGATGCGGCCCAGCCCGTGGCAGGCCGGGCAGGCCCCGGCGGCGGTGTTGGGGGAGAAGGCGTCGGAGTCCAGGCGGGCCGCGCCCGGCGGGTACTCCCCGGCCCGGGAGTACAGCATCCGCAGGGAGTTGGAGAGCAGGGTGACGGTGCCCACCGAGGAGCGGGAGCCGGGGGCCGCCCGCCGCTGCTCCAGGGAGACCGCGGGCGGAAGCCCGGTGATCTCCGCGACCCGGGGGGCGCCGATCTGGTGGATCAGGCGCCGGGCGTAGGGCGCCACCGATTCGAAGTACCGCCGCTGCGCCTCCGCGTACAGGGTGGCGAAGGCCAGGCTCGACTTGCCGGAGCCGGACACCCCGGTGAACACGGTCAGGGCGTGGCGCGGCAGGTCGGCGTCGACCGAACGGAGGTTGTGCTCGCGGGCGCCGCGGATCCGGATGAAGGCGTCGACGGCCGGGGGAGGTGCAGAACGGGACATTCGCCCGATCCTACGCGGGGCGCCGGAGCCGACCCCCGGCGCCACCTTCGGGCGACACGCGAACTGTCCGCATACCGGCCAATGGCCGGATATTGCCTCCTCCTTGACGCGGGGTCCGCTCATCCTCCAGTCGGACGGCATTCGGCCCCCAGGGCTGATTACCCCCGGGGGCGCGGCGTACCAGGGTGAGCCTGTCCCGTACGACCACCGAAAGGACCGGCTTTCCGTGCGCATGCGCAGAATCGCGTCGCTGCTGGCCATGGGCGTCACCGCCACCCTGGTGCCCGGCCTGGCCCCGGCCCAGGCCGCCCCCACCCCCGCCGGCGCGCCCGCCGCCGCGGACCACCTCCGTCAGAAGGTCACCTGGAAGCGCTGCGACCCGCAGCAGACCGCCGCCTGGCAGTGCGCGACCGTCAAGGTCCCGCTGGACTACGCCAAGCCGACCGGCCGCAAGATCGACGTCGCGATCTCCCGCATCAAGTCCACCAAGCCCGCCAAGCGCCAGGGCGTCCTGCTCTTCAACCCCGGCGGCCCCGGCGGCATCGGACTCGACCTCCCCCTCTACCTCGGGCCCATGCTCCCCAAGGAGGTGCGCGAGGGCTACGACCTGATCGGCTTCGACCCGCGCGGCGTCGCGGCGAGCACCCCCATCACCTGCGGGCTCACCCCCGAGCAGGCGGCCTTCCCGCGGGTCTACCGCAAGGAGACCTTCGCCAAGGACGTGGCCTGGGCCGAGAAGGTCGCGGCCAAGTGCCGCGCCAAGTCCGGCGCCCTGCTGCCGTACATCACCACCCGCAACACGGCCCGCGACATGGACGTCATCCGTGCCGTCCTCGGCGAGAAGAAGATCTCGTACGTGGGCTACTCGTACGGCACCTACCTCGGCGCCGTCTACGCCCAGATGTTCCCGAAGCGCGCCGACCGCTTCGTCCTCGACAGCGGCGTGGACCCGAAGCGCATCTGGCGCGGCATGATCCAGGTCTGGGCCGAGGGCGCCGAGCCCGCCTTCAAGCGCTGGACCGAATGGAGCGCCCGGCGCGACGCCCAGTACCACCTGGGCGCCACCCCGGCCGCCGTCTCCAAGACCTTCTGGGACCTGGTGAAGCGGGCCGACCGGACCCCGATCGTCATCGACGGGGAGAAGGTCACCGGCGAGGACATCCGCAACGCCCGCCCGGTCTACTTCCAGCCCAAGTCCGCCACCGAGATGATCGTGGCCCTGAAGCAGGCGGCCGACGGCCGCCAGGTCCGGATGCCGGCCGCCCTGCGCCCCGCCACCCCGGCCCGCGCCGCCGCTCCCGCCGCGGCCCCGGCCGACAACGGCGACGCGGTCTTCCTGGCCGTCATATGCAGCGATACCCGCGCCTGGCCGACCGACCCGCAGCAGTACCGCAAGGACGCGGTCCGCGACAAGGCCCGTTACCCGCTGTACGGCGACTTCGCCTCCAACATCGTGCCCTGCGCCTTCTGGAAGAAGGGCCTGGAGCCCGCCACCCCGATCGACAACAAGGTCGGCATCCTGACCGTGCAGAACGAGTGGGACTCCCAGACCCCGCTCACCAGCGGCATCGGCCTGCACAAGTCGCTCAAGGGCTCGCGCATGATCACCGTCGACGAGGGCGAGGGCCACGGGGTCTACCTCTTCGGCAACAACCCGTGCGTGGACGCCAAGGTCAACTCCTACCTGCTGACCGGCAAGCTCCCGGCCCGCGACCTCACCTGCAAGGCCGCCCCGACCCCGCAGCGCGCCGAACTGCCGGGCCAGGCCCCGCACCGCTTCCCGGCCGTGGCCGGACGCTTCTGAGCGGACCGCGCGCAGGGGCGGTAGGAATGGTATAAGCGGCACGAAATGGCGGATCCGGACCGTGCCGTCTACGCTCGGGGAAACGGTTTTCCCCTCGGTACCCGAGTGAGGTGGACGGCATGAAGGACACCCCTGACGAGCAGCGCGGCACGTCGCGGCCCCCGCACTACTACAGCGGCGGGGAGCGCCCCTTCGACCCGGAGGACCTGGTGATGGCCTCGGGCCGCGACGTCACGCCGGAACGCGTCGAGCGCGCCAAGCGCGAGATCGCGGAGAGGGGCGCCGCGGCGGTGGAACGCTACCTCCCCTGATGCCCCACCCGGGCCGGTCCGCGGACGCGGACCGGCCCGTCGTTCATCCCGCGGCCTCCGGTCCGTTCATCCCGCGGCCTTCGGCCCGATCGGCACCTCCTGCTGCGGTCCCTTGCGCAGGGACACCGCGACCCCGCCGGTGGCTGCCTCCAGCCGGGCCCGGAGCTCCGCCGAGGCCACCCCGGCCGCGGTGCTCTCCGCCACCACCCCGGAGGCGTCCGCCGCGGGCGCCAGCTGGTAGATCGGGTGCGCGTAGGCCCCGTCCCGCATGTCGATCCGGTCCATGGCCTCCGTCATGGCGCGCTGGCTGTACCGGGCCCGGTACAGCGAGACCCTGGCGACCGGGGCCTCCGGGTGCCGTCGCGCCACCTCGGCCAGCAGCTCCTCGCCGCGGGCCGTGTCCGTGACGCACAGCGCGAGCCGCCCCGCCCGGTGGTCGGCGATCTGGGTGCCGTACACCGCGGCGTACGTGCCCGAGGTCAGCGGCTCCAGGAGATCGGCCAGCCGCATCACCTCGGGAGAGGTCGGCACCGCGGTCGGGGGGAGGAGGGGGACCCGGGGACAGGCCGCCGTGTCCGTGACCACCCCGGTGACCGGCTCCGCGGCTGGCGCGGCCTGGCAGGCCACCGCCCCCGCCGCCAGCAGGGCCGCGAGGGCCGTCCGCGACCACCGCCGGGTCCTCGTGCCTGATGCCATTCCGGTCCCCTCGTCCGCGTTCCGTCCCCCGCGCGGCCGACCCGGTGCCGTCCGCGCACTTCTGACGCACCGTACGCCGTATGGGTTCCCTGCGACCGGGGAGGCATGCGCGTCCGTATGGCCCTGTCGCCACGACCCGAAACGGTGGGCCCCGCCCCCCACTCGGCCCCTCTCCCCGGCTCGGACGGAGTGTTCGCCGCAACCCTCCCCGCGGCGGCGGGGACAGTGGGCCCCATGACCGCCACCCCCTCCCGGCCGCGCCGCACGACCCGCACCCGTACGGGCCTGCTCTGCGCCGCCGTCCTCACCGCCCTCGCCGCCCAGACCCTCACGGCCGGCGCCCCCGCGCTCGCGGGAACCGCCGCCACCGGGGCCGTCCGTACCGACGACGGTCGGGACTGCGAGCGCACCCGCGGACCGCTGGGCGCCAAGGCCCGCCAGGTCCTGGACATCGCCCGCCGGGCGAAGACCGAACTGAAGCTGAAGGCCGTGCTGCTGCGGGTGGAGGTGGACGGCAGGGAGGTGGTCACCGACGCCCTCGGCGAGTCCATGACCCGGGTCCCGGCCCGCCCCGACATGCACTTCCGGGCCGGATCCGTGGCGTTCGCCCACATCGGGACCGCCCTCCTCCAGCTCGTCGAAGAGGGCAAGGTGGACCTCGACGCCACCGTCGAGCCCTGGCTCCCGCACCTCCCGCACGCCGACGAGATCACCCTGCGGATGCTGGCGAACAACACCAGCGGCCTGCACGACTACGTCACCGACCCCGAGTTCCAGGCCAAGCTGGAGGCGGAGCCCTTCCGCCAGTGGACCCCGAAGGAACTCGTCGGCTACTCCCTGGACCACCCGCTCTGGTACGAGCCGGGCACCAGCTGGAGCTACTCCCACGCCAACTACGTGCTGCTGGTCGCCGCCCTGGAGAAGATCACCGGCACCCGGATCGACGTGCTCCTCAAGGAACGCGTCACCGGCCCGCTGGGCATGCGGGAGACCCGCAACGACTTCACCCCCGACATCCCCGGCCCCGTCCTGCACGCCTTCACCGCCGACCGGGGCCTGTACGAGGAATCCACCTTCTGGAACCCCTCCTGGACCACCGCCCCCGGGGCCGTCATCACCAGCACCGTCTGCGACATGGCCCGCTCCGCCCGCGGCATCGGCAGCGGCGAACTCATCTCGCCCGACTCCTACCCGACGCTCCTGAACCCGGGGACGATCGGCCTCGGCGGAGCCAGTGCCACCTGTCCGGAGACGGTCTGCCTCAAGCAGACCGAGGACTTCCACTTCGGTCTCGGCGTGATCGTGACCAAGGGCTGGATCGTCCAGAACCCGTCCTTCTCCGGCTACGCGGCCCTCCAGGCGTACCTTCCCGCCAAGCGCCTGACCCTCGCGGTGTCCGCCACCAAGACCGTGGACACCCCCGACGGGAACATGGCCCAGGAGGTCGCCAAGCGGATCGCCGCCGCCCTGGCCCCCGCGAACCCGCTGTAACGGAGGGCCTGGGCCGTCACCCCGTGCCCGGCAGCAGCCGGACCTCCCCGCGGACCGCCGGGTCCGCGGGGAGCTTCGGCCACCAGTGGCCGTAGCGGCGGTACACCTGCTCCTCACGGCCCGCCAGCAGCCCCGTCAGGGCGACGGCCTCCGCGGCCAGTTCCTCCCAGGCGGCGGCGGGCAGCCGGTGGAAGGCGGTGGCCTCGATCCCGCCCTCCACCGGGCGCCAGACCCCGGCCACCGCCCCGTCCACCAGCAGGGTGGGCAGGGTGTCCCCGTTGTTGCGGATCACCGCCCTCCGGTACGCCTCGGGCAACACCCGGGTCCGGTCCTCGTACGCCAGCAGCACGCTGTCCCACATGGCCATCAGCCGGGCCGGGGCCGGTGCCCCGCCGTCGTGCCGCTCGGCCCCGGCGAGGTCGAACAACTCCGTCCGGTCCGGACCGGTCAGCGGCTCCACCGCGCCCTCCCGCAGCAGGTCCCCGAACGCGGCCCGCACCGGCCCCCGCGCCAGCATCGCGAACCGGGCCGCGTCGGCCGCCGAGGCCGGCCCGAATCCGGACAGGTACCGCAGCAGCAGGGCCCGCAGCGCCTCCGGGTCCCCGGTCCGCCCGGCCGGCACCGGCGCCGTACCGGAGGCGACGAACGCCGGGCGGTGCCCGAAGGACCAGGGCCCGCCGGTCGGCGCGTGATGGAGCGGCGCGTACCCCTTCAGCCCCCACCAGGCCCCATCCGCCCGCTCGGCTCCCACCTGCTCCGCCACCCAGGACTGCACCTCCGCCGACCCGCGCGGCCGTTCCGCGTACGCCAACAGGCGCGGCACCAAGCCGCCCGCGTCCTCCGGAGTCAGGCCCGCGGCGGCGAACCGGTACCCCAGCCGCGAGGCGTACAGGGTCGGCTCCATCGCGGCCCGCAGCACCGGATAGTCCGCCGCGTGCACGGCGTGCAGCGTGATCCGCATCAGGGTCGCCTTGGCCACGGTCCGGTCGGCGAAGGCCGCGTCCAGCGCGGCCGGGTCGAAGTCCTCCAGCCGGTTCCACAGCGCCAGGTACGGCGAGGCCGGGTGTTGGGCCTGGAGCGCGACCACCCGGCGGGTGCCCTCCGCCACGTCCGTCCGGGCCCGCTCCAGGAGCAGCTGACGGTCCAGGGTGGTCCGGTTCAGGGCGCGCGCGGTGATCTTCATGGGGTGATTGTGCCGGGTGCGGGCCGGCGCTCAGTAGGGTCGGGACGTGCTGCTCCCCGAAGGCCCCGCCGACCCGGCCGACCCCGGCGGCCCGGATGACCCGAACGACCGGGACGGCCGCGCGGGCCCCGATGACCGTGCCCGTCCCGGCACCTCCCGGCCCGACGGCTCCGCGCCGGGCGGCACGGCGGCGGGGGAGCGGCACCGGCCGCGTTCCGGACCGCTGCGCCGGCACGCGCCCGGCCTCGGCCTCGCCGTCGTCCTCCTGCTGTCGTGGCTCGCCGACCTCGCCGCCTCCCTGCCGCGCCCCTCGCCGTTGTTGCTCGGCGGCGAGGTCCTGATCGCCCTGGTGGCCCTCGCCCCGCTGCCCGGGAACCCCCGCACCGAGCTCCGGGCGGGCGTCGCGGTCCTGCTGTCGGGGTCCCTGACCGCGGTGCTCGCCGCCGGCGGCGGCTCCTGGGCCTGGGGCCTCGCGGAGAGCGCGGCCCTGTTGCTCCTGCTGGTCCGGACGGCCCGCACCGGCGCCCCCGGCCCCCTCGCCCTGGGGCTCGCCCTCCTCCTCGGCGCCGCCACCGCCACCACCCCGTTCCGGCTCGGCGACGGCGGCGGCGAACGGACCCTGTGGTGCTTCCTGCTGACCCTGGCCGCGGCCGGCGCCGGCGGACTCGGCTGGTACCTGCGGACCCTTGACGAGCGCCGGGCCCGCGCCGTCCGCGAGGTCCGGGACCGGGAACGGCTGCGCCTCGCGCGGGACCTGCACGACGTCGTGGCCCACCACGTCACCGGCATGGTGGTGCAGGCCCAGGCCGCCCGCACCGTCACCGGACTGTCCCGGGAACGCCTCGACGAGCTGCTGCTCGGCATCGAGACGGCGGGCAACGAGACCCTGGACTCCATGCACCGCCTGGTCCGGGTGCTGCGCGAGGAGGAGGACGCGGCGGTCCGCGCCGGCGGGCTCGTCGCCGGACTCGCCGGCCTGGTCTCCCGTTCCGCGGAGACCACCGGTGGCGCCCCCCGGCTGGCCGTCTCCGCGGCGGCGCGGGCGGCCCGCCTGGACCCGGAGGTGGAGACCACCGTCCACCGGGTGGTCCAGGAGGCGCTCACCAACGCCGCCCGGTACGCGCCCGGCGCAGAGGTCCGCGTCTCGGTGGACACCGCACCGGGCGGGAGCGGGCTGCTGGTGACCGTCACCGACGCGGGCGGACCCGGGACTCCCGCCGGCCGGGGGTCGGGCTTCGGGCGCCGCGGCGGTTTCGGACTCGTGGGGCTGCGCGAACGGACCGAGGCCGTCGGAGGCACCTTCGAGGCGGGCCCGGCCCCCGACGGCGGCTGGCGGGTCCACGCCTCGCTCCCCGTCCGCGCCCCCGCCTGAGCCGGGGCCCGCGCGGACCGGTGCACGGTCCGCGCGGGGCCGCCCACCTCCTACGATCGACAGGACCGCCGCCCATCCGTGGCCCGGCCTTCGCACCCGCAGCCCGAGGAGTCCCACCCGTGGAGCCCGCCCCGCCGTCCCCCGCCCCCGAGGCTCCCGGCCGCCCGGGAGCGGCCCCGCTGCGGGTGCTCATCGCCGACGACCAGGCCATGGTCCGCCTGGGCTTCCGCCTGATCCTCGACGCCCAGCCCGATCTGGAGGTGGTGGGCGAGGCCGCGGACGGGGCCGCCTGCGTGGAGATGGCCCGGCGGCTCCGCCCCGACGTGTGCGTGGTCGACGTCCGGATGCCCGCCCTGGACGGCCTCGACGTCACCCGGGCCCTGGCCGGACCGGGCGTCCCCGATCCCCTCAAGGTCGTGATCGTCACCACCTTCGACCACGACGCCTACCTCTACGGGGCGTTGCGCGCCGGGGCCGTCGGCTTCGTCCTGAAGAACGCGGGCCCCGACCTCCTGCTGGAAGCCGTCCGCGCCGCCGCCCGCGGGGACGCCCTGGTATCCCCGGCGGTCACCCTGCGCCTGCTGGAACACCTCGCGGAGCAGCCCGGCGGGCCGCTCGCCGGCCGCCCCGGCACCCCGTCCGCCGAGCGGTCGGTGCTCTCCGAACGGGAGCTGGAGGTGGTCCGAATGGTGGCGCGGGGCCGCACCAACCAGGAGATCGCCGACGGGCTGTGGATCTCGCTGTCCACCGTGAAGACGCACCTGACGGCGATCCAGACCAAGCTGCGCCTGCGCAACCGGGTCGAGATCGCCGCCTGGGCCTGGGAGACCGGCCAGATCAGCCCGCGCTGACCGGGTTCCGCCCCCCGACCGGCGCCCGCCGCAGGCGCACCGGCTCCCACCAGGTCACCGCGCGCCAGGCCCACTCCAGCGGCCCGTACCGGAACCGCCCCAGCCACAGTCGCGACAGCACGGCCTGCGCCGCCAACACCCCCGCCGCCAGCAGCAGGGCCGTGCCCCACCGGTCCGAACCGCGCAGCCCCAACGCCCCGGCCAGGGCCACCACGACCAGGGTCGCCCCCACGTAGTGGGTCAGCGCCAGCCGCCCCAGCGGGGCGAACACCGCGCCCACCGCCCGGCCCATCGGGCTCCGCAGCACCAGCAGGAAGCCCGAGGCGTAGGCGATCGCGGCGAGCAGCCCGGCGACGGCCGCGGACCGGGTCGCGTACGGGGCCGTCCAGGTGGCCTGCTGCCACACCGTGGCGGCCACCGCGGCCGGGGCCGCCAGAGCGAAGACCACCGCGAGCTGCCGGGTGCGGTGCTCCAGGGTGTCGGCCACCCCGTACCGGGCCACCGCCGAGCCCAGCAGGAAGAGCCCCGGGATCAGGGCGATGCCACCGCCCGCCAGGGTCACCCCGGCCACCGTGCCCGCCGCGCCGGCAGCGAGCACCGCCCAGCGCGGCAGCCAGGTCGACGGCAGCAGCACCAGCAGCCCGAACAGGGCGTACGGGGTGAGGGCCTCGCCCGGGTGCGGGAGCTGGTGCAGGCCGCCCAGCACGCCCAGCGCCACCAGCCGGCGCACCAGCACCAGCCGGGGCCGGTCCGACCGGCGGGCCGCCGACTCGAAGAACAGCACGAAGCTCAGCCCGAACAGGAAGGAGAAGAGAGGGAAGAAGCGGTGCTGCACGGTCAGGTCCAGCAGCTCCCGGGCGGGCAGCAGCTCCCCGGGGACCCGGTAACCGCGCAGGTCCGTGATCTGCGGGACGTTCACGAGGAGGATCCCGCACAGGGCGAAGCCGCGGAGGGCGTCGAGGGCGTCGATCCGTCGGCGCGGCGCGCCCCCGACGGCGGGTGCGGGGGCCGGTCGGGCGTGCCGCCCGCCACCCGCCGGGGCGGGATCGGTGAGCGGGGGAACGGCGGGGCTCTCGGGCAAGACGGTCTCCGTACGGGGGAGCGGTGGGGTCCTCTCCATGCTCGGCGCGGGCCCCCGCCCGCTCCGTCAGCCCCCGGCACCATCCCGACCGTCCGAAAGTACGGTCCGCGCGCCGCGCCCCGTACCTCCCGGGGCGGCCCCGGGGGCGCGCCGCTCGTCACGATCCGGCCACTGTGACGCAGGGGGCCTGCGCGGGGCCCCGGCGGGCGCGCACCCTGGGAGCGCGCGCTGCAAGGAACGGAGGAGCCACACACCATGAAGTCGCCGATCGGCCCCGGGAACGCGGTCGCCTTCGCGCTGGGGGCGCTCTGCGCCGCCCTCGCGCTCGGGGCCTTCGAGGACGGGGACCCGGGCCCCGCGTCCGCCGCCGCCCCGCCCCGGCCCACGGCCTCCGCCACGGCCCAGCGCGGCGCCGCTCCCGCCCCGGCCGTCAGCGTGCGCGCCCGCGCCACCGCCGCGGCCCCCGGGCCCGAGCGGCCGACGAGCCGGCTGCTGCTGTCCACCGGCACGGTCATCCAGCGGGACGGGTTCGAGGCCACCGCGACCGGTTTCGCACCGGACGAGCGGATCCGGCTCACCTGGTCCGGAGAGTCCACCGGGACCTTCTCCACGGCCACGGCCGGCCCCGCCGGCTCCGTCTCCCTCGCCCTGCGCGCCGACATGGATCCCGGGTCGTACACCCTGCGCGCCATCGGTCTGGTGAGCGGCCGGATCACCGAGGCCCGGCTGACGGTCCGCCCCGGCCCCGTCGAGACCGCCCCCGCCCCCGAGCCCGGCCGGAGCGCCGGCGCGGAGTGGCCCGAACTCGCCCTCTCCGACGCGTCAGTGCCCCGTGACCGCGAGTACCGCGCCCTGGCCACCGGCTTCGAGGCGGGCGAGGCCGTCCGGTTCACCTGGAGCGGGGCCGGGACGGGCACCTTCGGGGAGGTCCGCGCGGACTCCGCGGGACGGGCCGCGCTCACCCTCCGGCTGGCCGACGCGGGTGCCTACCTGATCGAGGCCACCGGCGCGGACAGCGGGCGCTCGGCCCGCTCGCCGGTCCTGATCACGGACTGAGCACCCTTCGAAGGGCCGCGTCGTGATGATCCGTCAGGGATATCGACCGTGTATCTGTTGACATGAACTGGCCAATCCTGGGCGGCTCGATCCCGACGGATTTCTTCCATCGTGCGCTCTCCCGGCCGAGCACCCCTGCGGTTGCCACGCTCCCCCCTAGCGTGACGCACCGACCGCGCACCGACCGCGCACCGACCCCGCACGCACCGGTGAGAGGACCCCCTCATGACCCAGCTGGCCGACGGCCGCTCCACCGCACCGAGAGCACGCTCCGGGAAGCCGGACCGCACCCCCTCCTTCCTCTTCGACGGGCACGCCCCGCGCCGCCGCGGCCTGGTGCTGCTCCTCGGCGCCCTCTTCGGATTCGCGCTGACGGTCGTGTGGTCCGCGGAGTTCGTGGACAAGACCGTCGGCGGCACCATCTCCGAGACCCTGCTCGGGCACCCGGCCGCGGACGCCCCGATCTCCGGCGCCCTCGCCGGCATCGCCTTCGCCCTCGCCACCGGCATCGGCGGCACCTTCACCGCCTGCAACATCGCCGTGTTCAGCGCCATGGCCCCGCTCGCCGGACAGGCCAGTACCCGCCGCGGCCGGATCACCGCGATGCTCGTGCCCCTCGGTCACCTCGTGCTCGGCGCCGTCGCCGTCTCCGCCCTCTACGGTATGGTCGCCGCCCTCGCCGGCACCGGCATGCCCCAGTTCCAGGAGTCCGTGCCCGGCGCCACCGGCTTCTCGCCACGGATCGTCCAGGCCATGGTGGTGTACGGGATCATGGGCCTGCTCATGGTGTACCTCGGGCTCGCCGCCGCCGGACTGGTCCGGGACCCCCTGGCCCGGATCACCGCCCGCTACCCCCACGCCCCCATGCTCCTGATGGGCGGCCTCATCGGCGGCTTCCTCCTGGGCCGGCCGTACGGGCTGTTCCGGCAGCTCTTCCGCGACACCGCCGAGAGCCACAACCTCCTCTACGGGGCCGCCGCCTTCGCCCTCCAGACCCTCGGCAACGTCGTCATCGTCGCCGTGGTCCTCCTCGTCGTCAGCGCACTCTTCGGCGACCGCCTGCACCGCTGGCTCAGCGCCCGCCCCGGCCGGGTCTCCGCCCTCATGGCCGCCTCCTTCACGGCGGCGGGCGTCTTCCTCGTCCTGTACTGGGACGTCCGGATGCTCGCCCGCCGCGACCTCATCTGGTACCCGATGGCCCCCTGGGCCGGCTGACCCGCGACCGACCCCGCCCGGCGGCCCCGGGCGGGGTCAGCCCGCCGGCACCCCCACCCCGACCGCCGGCACGGCCCGCCGCGGCCACGGCAGCAACAGCACCGAAGCCACCGCCGCCAACGCGCACCAGGTCGAGACGAACTCCCACCGCCAGAGCGCCCCGCACACCGCCGCCCCCACCCCGGTCACCGCGCCCAACCGCACCAGCAGCCGGTCCCCGCTCGCCCACAGCACCCCCAGCACCGCCACCAGGTATCCGGCGAGCAGCAGGGGCGCGTACGGCAGGTCCACCGTGTAGCCCATCCGGTGACCGCGGACCTCCGCCACCACCGGAGCGCGCGCCAGACGCACGGCGAGCACCGCACCCGTGACCAGTCCCACCGCCACCGGGACCCACAGCCGCCGCCGCACCCCGGCCGGCGAGGCCCACAGCACGGCCAGGGGCACCCACACCGGCAGCAGCGGCAGCGCGATCACCGCCCAGGCCGTGACGGCAGGCCCGGATCCGCCCCCGTCCCGCCACACCACGGCCTCCAGGAGCTGGTGGACGCCCAGGAGCAGCGGCAGCGCGGCCAACGGCAGGTCGCGCACCCGCCGGACCCGCGCCACGCACACCGCCCCCACCGCGGTGATCACGGTCCCCGCCACCAGATCGGCCGTCGCGCTCCAGCACATGCCCCCACTCTCCCCGCCCCGGTCCCGCCCGGCCCGCCCGGGACCGCCGGCCGGAGGAACCGCCCCCCGCCGCCGCCCTCCCTCAACCGCTCCGCCCGCCCCCGGCCCCCAGGCCGTCATCGGCGGGCGGCTCCAGCGGGGGCGCCGTCACCGCGCAGTAGGTACGGCACCGGGGATGGCACTCCGCCCGCGGCGACCGGACGGTGGCCCACGCCAACACCGCCCCCAGCACCAGCACCCCCGCACACCAGGGCATCGCCCGCCGGAACGCCGCCTCGAACTCCCCGGCCTCGCGGTACGCCTCCGGTCCCATCCCCGACAGCAACGGCAACGCCGCGACCGCGATCAGCCCCGCCGCCCGGGCCGCCGCGTTGTTGATGCCACTGGCCAGCCCGGCCCGCTCCACCGGCACCGAGGAGAGCACCGTGGCCGTCAGCGGCGCCACCAGCACCACCATCCCCGAACCGAGCACCAGCAACGCCGGCAGCACGTCCGTCACGTACGAGGCGTCCGGCCCCGCCCGCAGCATCAGCAGCATCCCCGCCGCGCACAGCAGCGGCCCCACCGTCAGCGGGATCCGCGGCCCGATCCGCTCGCCCAGCTCCCCGGACCTGGCCGACAGCAGCAGCATCAGCACGGTCACCGGCAACAGCGCCGCCCCCGACGCCAGCGCCGACCAGCCCGCCACCACCTGCAACTGGAGCACCGCGAGGAAGAAGAACCCGCCGAACGCCGCGTACACGCACAGCGTCACCAGGTTCACCGCCGTGAACTGCCGCGAGGCGAAGATGTCCGGCGGCATCATCGGGTCCGCCCGCCGCCGCTCCAGCACCACGAAGGCCACCGCCAGCAGCACGCCCGCCACCGCCGAACCGATCACCACCGCCGACGCCGCCCGCGCCTCGATCAGCGCGTACGTCACCAACGCCAACGCCGCCGCGCCCAGCACGGCTCCCGCGATGTCGAACCGGCCGTGCGCCGCCGGATCCCGGGATTCGGGCACGTGCCGCAACGCCACCGGCACGCAGAGCGCGGCCAGCGGCACGTTCAGCAGGAACACCCAGCGCCAGCCGGGCCCGTCCACCAACCAGCCCCCGACGAACGGGCCCACCGCCGCCCCGACCCCGCCCAGCCCCGACCACAGCCCCACGGCCCGCGCCCGGTCGTCGGGGTGCAGCGACGCCTGGATCAGCGCGAGGGAACCGGGCGTGAGCAGGGCACCGCCCACCCCCTGCAGGGCACGCGCGGCGATCAGGACGCCGGCGTTCGGGGCCAGCCCGCACAGCAGCGAGCCCAACGCGAACCAGGCCACGCCCAGCACGAAGATCCGCCGCCGCCCGTAGCGGTCGCCCAGGGCCCCGCCGACGAGGATCAGCCCGGCCAGGGTGAGCATGTAGGCGTTGACGGTCCACTGGAGCGCGGCGAGTCCGGTGTCGAGGTCCTCGCCGATCCGGGGCAGGGCCACGTTCACGACGGTGGAGTCCAGCAGGGCCATGGTGGACCCGAGCACGGTGGTCAGCAGCACCCACCGGCCCCGGGCCGTACCCAGCCGGACCTGCCCGCCGGGCTCCTCGGGGGCCGGTGTCCCGGCGGTCCGGGCGCCGTCCGGGAGGGGGCCCTCCGGGCCCGGGACGGGCGGCTGCGGTGCGTCGGCGTCCATGGGCCCAGGCTGCCCGCGCGGCGGCGGATCGGCCAGTGCGCGCCGTGCGGGGGCCGCGCACCGGGGGGAGGATGACGGCATGCTGCTGGCCGAGGTCGCCCGGGTGTCGCGGGAGGTGGCCGGGACCGCCGCCCGGTCCCGGAAGACGGAGCTGCTCGCCGCGCTGTTCGCGGCGGCCCCGCCGGAGGAGGCGCCGCTGGTCATCGCGTACCTCTCCGGGCGGCTGCCGCAGGGCCGGATCGGGGTGGGGTGGCGGCTGCTGGCCGATCCGGTGCCCCCGGCGGAGCGGCCGACCCTGACGGTGACGGGCACCGACGCCGCCCTGAGCGGGCTCGCCGCCGTGTCGGGGGCCGGTGCGGTGGCCGAGCGCCGCCGGCGGGTCGCGGAGCTGCTGGGCGCGGCGACCGCTCCGGAGCAGGACCTGCTGCGGGGGCTGATCTCCGGGGAGGTGCGGCAGGGGGCGCTGGACGCGGCCGCCCTGGAGGGGGTGGCCGCGGCGGCGGGGGTGCCGGCCGCCGCGGTGCGCCGGGCCGTGATGCTGGCCGGTGCGCTGCCGCCGGTGGCCCGGGCGCTGCTCGCCGAGGGGCCGTCGGCCCTGGACGCCTTCACGCTGACGGTGGGGCGGCCGGTGCAGCCGATGTTGGCGCACACGGCGGGTTCGGTGGCGGAGGCGGTGGCGGCGTTGGGCGCCTGCGAGGTGGAGGAGAAGCTCGACGGGATCCGGGTGCAGGTGCACCGGTCGGCCGGGGAGGTGCGGGTGTACACCCGCACGCTGGAGGAGATCACGGGGCGGCTGCCGGAGGTCACGGCGCTGGTGGCGGGGCTGTCCGGCGGGGATCTGGCGCTGGACGGGGAAGTGATCGCGGTCGGGGAGTCGGGGCGGCCGTCGCCCTTCCAGGAGGTGGCGGGCCGGGTCGGTTCCCGGCGGGACGTGGCCGCGGCCCGGTCGGCCCTGCCGCTGTCGCCGTTCTTCTTCGACGTGCTGGCGGTGGAGGGGCGGCCGCTGGTGGACCTGCCGCTGTCGGAGCGGCGGGCCGTCCTGGAGGAGCTGGTGCCGGAAGGTGCGCGGGTGCGCCGCCTGGTGGTGCCGGACGGGGCCGATCCGGCGGAGGCGGAGGCGGAGGCGTTCTGGCGTCGCACCCTGGAGCGCGGGCACGAGGGGGTGCTGGTGAAGGGGCTGGACTCGGTGTACGCGGCGGGTCGCCGGGGCCGGTCCTGGCTCAAGGTGAAGCCGGTGCACACCCTGGACCTGGTGGTGCTGGCCGCCGAGTGGGGGCACGGCCGCCGGACCGGCCTGCTGTCCAATCTGCACCTGGGGGCCCGGACCGCGGACGGCGGTTTCGTGATGCTCGGGAAGACCTTCAAGGGCCTCACCGACGCGGTGTTGCGCGAGCAGACGGACCGCTTGCGGGAGCTGGCGCTCTCCGACGACGGGTTCACCGTGCGGGTGCGGCCGGAGCTGGTGGTGGAGATCGCCTTCGACGGGCTCCAGCGGTCATCGCGCTATCCGGCCGGGGTCACGCTGCGGTTCGCCCGGGTGGTGCGGTACCGGTACGACAAGACGGCGGCGGAGGCCGACACCGTGGACACGGTGCTGGCCTCCGCCGCCGTCTGAGCCGGGCCGAGGGGCCCGTCCGGACCGTCGGCCCGGACTACTCGACGACGAGCTCGACGGGGATGTTGCCGCGGGTGGCCTTGGAGTAGGGGCAGACCTCGTGGGCCTGCTTGACCAGCAGCTCGCCGGTCTCGCCCTGGAGCGCCTCGGGCAGCTCCACGCGCAGGGTCACCGCGAGGCCGAAGCCGCCGTCGGTGTCCTTGCCGATGGAGGTCTCGGCGGTGACGGAGATCTCGCCGGTGTCCACCTTGGCCTGGCGGCCGACCAGGCCCAGCGCGCTGGCGAAGCAGGCGGCGTAGCCGGCCGCGAAGAGCTGCTCGGGGTTGGTGCCCTCGCCGTTGCCGCCCAGGGCCGGGGGCATCGCGAGCGGGAGGTCGAGGCGGCCGTCGGAGCTGACGGTGCGGCCCTCGCGGCCGTTGGCGGTGGCGACAGCGGTGTACAGCGCGTCCATCGGATGGATCCTCTCGCGGAGTGTGGTCTGCGGGGTGCGGTCCGCCGGGGCGGTCTCGCTCCATCACTATGGCACGCAATTCAATTGCGCACAACTAAATCGCCTCCGAGTGGCCTCCGCGCTACCCTGGTCCCATGACCGAGCAGCCCACCGAGCAGCCCATCGGGGCGCCGTACGCGACCCTCACCGACGAGGACTTCCTGCGTCTGGACGGGCAGATCTGTTTCTCTCTGCACGCGGCGGCCCGGGCCTTCGGCGGGATCTACCGGGTCCTCCTCAAGGACCTCGGCCTGACCTACCCGCAGTACCTGGTCATGCTGGTCCTGTGGGAGCGCGGCCCCCAGCCCGTCAAGGAGCTCGGCCGCAGCCTCCGACTGGACTCCGGCACCCTCTCCCCGCTCCTCAAGCGCCTGGAGGCGGCCGGGCTGGTCCGCCGGGAGCGCAGCGTCGAGGACGAGCGCTCGGTACGGATCTCCCTGACGCCCGAAGGCGACGCCCTGCGGACCGGCGCGGCCCGGGTGCCCCGCCGGATCGCGGCCGCCACCGGCTTCCGGCTGGAGGAGATCCAGGACCTGCGCAGCCGCCTGGACCGCCTCACCGCCGCCCTGGACGCCGCCGCGGAGACCGGGGAAGGCCCCGCCTGACCCGGCCCGCCGCCGGCCCGTCCCTCCGAAGGACGCGACCTAGGCGAGGGCGTCCAGGGCGGCGAGCGCGCCGGCCACCGAGGAGGCCGCCGCGGGCAGCAGGGGCAGCCGGACGTCCGCGGTCGGGATCGTCCCCCGCGCGTGCAGGACCCCCTTGAGCACGGTCGGGTTGGGCTCGGTGAACAGCGCCGCCGACAGTCGGGCCAGAGCGTGGCCCAGCTCCCGCGCCCGGTCCGTCCGACCCTCCCGCCAGGCCGTGGTGAGCTCCGCGAACCGGTCGGTGGCCAGGTGCGCGGAGGCCAGGATCCCGCCGGTCGCCCCGAGCGCCAGCAGGGGGGACAGGAAGACGTCGTCCCCGGCGAGGACGGCGAACTCCGGTGGCAGGTCCCCCAACAGCGCCACCGTCTCCGCGTCCACCGAGCCCGCCGCGTACTTGACCCCCGCCACCCCCGGCAGCGCCCCGAGCGCCCGCAGGTCGGCGGCGCCCAGCGGCATCCCCGTGCGGTACGGGATGTGGTACACGACCAGGGGCACCGGGCTGTCCGCGGCCAGCCGGGTGAAGTGCGCGAGGACGCCGGCGGCTCCCGGCCGGGTGAAGGCGGGGACCGTGACCAGCGCGCCGGCGACCTCGGGCCGGTCCGCCAGCCCGGCCAGCGCCGCCGCGCAGGCCCGGGTGTCCCCACCACCGGCCCCCACCAGCAGCACGGCCCCGCGCTCCCGGCACACCCGCGCGCAGACCTCCACGACGAGGCCCCGCTCGGCCGCGTCGAGGGCGGCGACCTCCGCGGTGGTGCCGAGGGCCACGATCCCGGTCGCGCCCCCGTCCAGTACGGCGTGGGCCAGCCCCTCCAGGGCCTCGGCGGCCACCTCCCCGCCGGGGCCGAAGGGGGTCACGAGGGGGACGAACACCCCGTGCAGACGCGGAACGGTGGGTGCGGTGGGTGCCTGAGTCATGGCGTCGAGCCTGACCGCCGCGCCCTGTGCAGGTCCAGTTCGCTTTTCTGGTGGGAAACGTAAGCTGAGCTGATGCTCGACGTACGACGCCTGCGCCTGCTGCGGGAACTGTCCCTGCGGGGCACCATCGCGGCCGTCGCCGAGGCCCTGGCCTTCACCCCTTCGGCGGTGTCCCAGCAGCTCGCCGCCCTGGAGCGGGAGGCCGGGCTGCCCCTGCTGGAACGGACCGGCCGCAGGGTCCGGCTCACCCCGGCGGGGGAGCGGCTGGTCCGGCACGCCGAAGCCGTGCTGGCCCGGCTCGAACGGGCCGAGGCGGAGTTGGCGGGAGCCCGCCGCGGCCCTGCCGGCCCGCTGCGGATCGGGGCCTTCCCCACGGCCACCCGGGCCATCCTCCCCGCCGCGCTCGCGGCCCTGGCCGTCCGCCACCCGGACCTGGAGCCGATGGTCTCCGAGACCGACCCGGCTGCGGTGGCGCACGCCCTGCGGGCGGGGGAGCTGGACCTGGCCCTGATCCACACCTACGACTTCGTGCCCGCCCCGGAGGAGCCCGGACTGGCGACCCGCTTCCTGTGCGCGGAGGACATGTACCTGGCGGAACCCCAGGCACCGCCGGCACCGGCGGCACCGGTGGGCTCGGACGGGTCGACGGGGTTCGGTGCGGGGGGCGCGGAGCGCGGGGGAGGTCCCGCCGGGCGGGACGCAGGCCCGCGCGGACTCGCGGACTGCCGGGACGCCCCGTGGATCACCGCCACGCCGGGCACCCTGTGCCGCACGATGACCGAACGGGCCTGCCAGGCCGCCGGGTTCACCCCACGGGTGCGGCACCAGGTCGACGAGTTCGCCACCGTGCTCGCCCTGGTCGCGGCGGGCCAAGGGGTGGCGGTGGTGCCGCAGTTGGGGCTCGCCGATCCGGTGCCGCCGGTCCGGCTCACCCGGCTGGCCATGCAGCGGCGCACCCTGGTCGCCTTCCGGGCGGGGGCGGGCGACCACCCCGCCGTGGCGGCCGTGACCGCGGCGCTGCGCGCGGCCGTTCCGGCGGGGCTGGACCGGGGGTCGGATGCCGAACCTTCGCCCCGACAAGCCCCGTTCGGATCCCCTGCCTGACCTTGGGCGTGCCCCTGCCCCGGCCCGATCTCCGGGGGGTCAGGCCAGGGACAGGAACAGCTTCTCCAGCTCCTCCTCGGTGAGCGGGGCCTCCTGGCCGTCCGCCCCGCCGTCGCGGCACTGCCGCATGCCCGAAGCGATGATCTTGAATCCGGCCCTGTCCAGGGCCCGGGAGACCGCCGCGAGCTGGGTGATCACGTCCTTGCAGTCCCGGCCGTCCTCGATCATCCCGATGACCCCGGCCAGCTGTCCCTGGGCCCGGCGCAGGCGGTTCAGCACCGCGCCCGAGACCTCCTCGTCCACCTTCACGACGCTCCGCCTCTCCTGTTTCCGTGCGGATCCACGATACCCGTACGGGTATCGCTCCCCAAGTGAATCCGCTTCACTTTTGCAATCCTGATACCCCCGGGGGTACTGTCTGAACATACCCCCCGGGGTGTTTCGCGGATACCCCCCTGGGTATGGTGCGGTCACTCGTGCACGGAAGGAACGGAACTCCATGAAGGTCGTCGTCATCGGAGGAGTGGCCGCGGGCATGTCCGCGGCGGCCCGGCTGCGCCGCCTGGACGAGCGGGCGGAGATCGTCGTCCTGGAACGCGGCGAGCACGTCAGCTACGCCAACTGCGGGCTGCCCTACCACCTCGGCGGGGTCATCGAGGACCGCGACGCCCTGCTCCTGCACACCCCCGAGAGCCTGGCCCGCCGCTTCGCCCTCGACGTCCGCACCCGCGCCGAGGTCGTCTCCGTGGACCGGGAGCGGCGCACCGTCCGGGTCCGCGACCTCCGGAACGACACCACGTACGAGGAGAGCTGGGACCACCTGGTCCTCGCGCCCGGCGCCCGCCCCGCCGTCCCGCCCGTCCCCGGGATCGCCCGCGCCCACACCCTGCGCGACATCGCCGACCTGGACGCCGTCCTCGCCGCCCTCGCGGACGGCGCCCGCACCGCCGTGGTCATCGGCGCCGGCTTCATCGGCACCGAGGCCGCCGAGAACCTCCGCCACCGCGGCCTCGCCACCACCCTCGTCGAGGCGGGCCCCCAGGTGCTGCCCCCGCTCGACCCGGAGATGGCCCGGCCGCTCGCCGACGAGCTCCGCGCCCGGGGCGTGGACCTCCGGCTCGGGGCGCAGGCCACCGAAGTGCTCCCGGAGCAGGTGCTGCTGTCCGACGGCTCCCTGGTCCCCGCCGACCTGGTCCTGCTCGCGGTGGGCGTCCGGCCCGAGACCACCCTCGCCACCGCCGCGGGCCTCGCGCTCGGCCCGCACGGTGGCATCCGTGTCGACTCCGCCCTGCGCACCAGCGACCCCCGGATCCTCGCGGTAGGCGACGCCGCCGAGAAGCAGGACGCCTTCGGCGCGGACACCACCCGCCTGGTGCCGCTGGCGAACCTCGCCAACCGGCACGGCCGCCTCGCCGCCGACACCATCCTCGGCCGCACCGCCGCCGCCCGACCCGCCCAGGGCACCGCGATCGTCCGGGTCTTCGGCCTGACCGCGGCCGCCACCGGCCGCAACGAGAAGGAACTCCGCCGCGAGGGCCGCCCCCACCGGGTCCTGCACCTGCACGGAGGCTCCCACGCCGGCTACTACCCGGGAGCCGCCCCGCTCTCCCTGAAGCTCCTCTTCGACCCCGAGGACCTGAGCATCCTCGGCGCCCAGGTCGTCGGCGCGGACGGCGCGGACAAGCGGATCGACGTCCTCGCCACCGCCATCGCCGCCCGACTCCCCGTCACGGCCCTCGCCGATCTGGAACTGGCCTACGCGCCCCCGTACGGCAGCGCCAAGGACCCGGTGAACCTCCTCGGCTACCTCGCGGACAACCTGCTCACCGGCACCACGCCCACCGTCCAGTGGCACGAGACGGCAGGCCCGGAAGTCGAGACCGGGGCGGGGGTCGAGGCGGGCGGGGCGGCGGTGGGACCGGTCCTGCTCGACGTCCGCACCGAGGAGGAGCACGTCCGGGGCCACCTGCCCGGATCGCTGCACGTCCCCCTCGACGAACTCCGCGCCCGCGCCGCCGAACTCCCCACGGACCGGCCCCTCACCGTGTACTGCCAGGGCGGTCAGCGCGCACACACGGCGGTCCGTCTCCTGCGGAACCTGGGCCTGGACGCCGCCAACCTCGACGGCGGCTGGCTCACCTGGTCCGCGGGCACCGCGGCCTGACCGCCTGACCGCCTGACCGCCTGACCGCAAGGCCGTACGGCCGACCGCGGTAGTGCGGGGCCGGGGCAGCGGTACCGGGAGCGGTGCGGCGCCCGCCGTTCGCGGCACCGTTCGCGCCCGCACAGGAATTCCCCGCGGGGCCCGAGTCGGACCCGACCGCCCGCGCCCCGACGCCCCGACCCCGGCCCGGTTCCGCTCAACCTACAGGCCACCCCCCTCCACGCCCCCACGCCCCCGTGCCACCCGGCCCCGAGCCGCACGCTCCCCGTACCGCGCCGTCCCGATCGGAGATCCCCGTGTCCCCCTCAGCCCTCCCCGCCCCCGAACTCGCCGCCGACCAGGCCCGCGCCCGGCTCCACGAGTTCGAGGTCATCGACGTCCGTACGCCGGCGGAGTTCGCCTCCGGGCACCTGCCCGGCGCCCGCAACGTCCCCCTGGACCGGCTCGCCCCCGCCCTGGACGGACTCCGCGCGTCCGGGACCGACCTGCTCGTGGTGTGCGCCTCCGGCGCCCGCTCCGCCCAGGCCGCCCGCACCCTCGCCGGGCACGGGCTCAACGCCCGCTCCCTCGCCGGTGGCACCGGTGCCTGGCGGCGGTCCGGGGGAGAGCTGCACCATCCCGGGGGCTCCGCTCCGGCCCGTACCGTCTGGGCGATGGAACGGCAGGTCCGCTTCGCGGCCGGCGGCCTGGTGCTCCTCGGCCTCGCCGCGAGCCTCCTGCACCCGGCCTTCCTGCTGCTGTCCGCGGGTGTGGCCGCGGGTCTGGTGTTCTCCGCCGTCACCGACACCTGCGGCATGGCCGCCGTCCTGGCCCGCTTCCCTCACAACCGACGCTGAGCCCGACCGCCCCCGACCCGACCCCGACCCCGACCCCCGATTCACGGTGTCCATGGGACGGACGCCACGGACCGGGGTCCGGGTCGGTGGCCCTCGTTCCGTGGGCACCCCCCGGCGGGCTTCGCGCCCACCGCTCAGGCGTCGCCCCTCACCACCGGCAGCGCGGAGGGCAGGCCCCACTCGCTCCACGAACCGTCGTACACGGTCAGCTCGCGGTCCTCGTGGCCGGCCAGGACCGCGCCGAGGGCCAGCACGCACGCCGTCACCCCGGATCCGCAGCTGAACACCAGTCGCTCCGCGCCCCGTTCACCCGTCCGCTCCGCGAACACCGCGCGCAGCTCGGCCGGTTCGCGCATCCGACCGTCGCGCTGGAGCGTGCCGAAGGGCAGGCTGACGGCCCCCGGCATGTGACCGCCGCGCAGCCCAGGCCGGGGCTCCGGCTCCGTCCCCGCGAACCGGCCGGCCGTGCGGGCGTCCAGGACCGCCGCCGTCGGGTCATCCAGCGCCGCCAGCACCTCCGCGCTCCCGGTGAACAGCCCCGCGCGCGGCCGGGCCGTGAAGTCACCCGGCGGGCCCGCGTACCAGGCGGGCTCCGCCGCCACCGGTCCGCCCGCCTCCCGCCAGGCCGGCAGCCCGCCGTCCAGCACCGCGGCCCGGTCGAACCCGGCCGCCCGCAACATCCACCAGGCCCGCGCGCTGGAGTACACCCCCGCCGCGTCGTACACCACCACCGTGTCCGTACCGCGCAGCCCGAGGCCGCGCAGCGCCGCCGTCAACGCCTCGGGTCCCGGTGCCGTGTGCGGCACCGCCGAGCCGTGGTCCGACAGGGCGCCGTCGAGGTCGAAGGGACGGGCACCCGGCACGCTCGCGGCCGCCCCCCGGAGCGCGCCCACCGACGCGTCGAAGACCACCAGGCCGGGCGCCCCCAGCCGGTCCGCCAGCCACGCCGCGTCCACCAGCGGACCCGGCAGCGGGCCGGGGCCCCGGCCGTAGTCGTCCGTTCCGCTCTCCCGCGCAACCCCCACGGTTCCCGCCCCTCCTCGTCCGCCCGACGGCCGCCACGGCCCCGGGTCCCCGCGCTCCGACCCCGGGGGACCGGTGCGCGCCGGCAAGATCGTAACCAGCCGCCCCCCGCTCCCCGCACCCCGTTTCCGGGCCGCCCGCGCGGACCCGCCCGGCGGCCCGCACCACCCGCGAGCGAGGCGTCCGGACCGGCGGGGCCCACCGTGAAGGGGATCCCCGCATTCCCTCCCGACACCCCGGCCCCCGGGCGTAGCATCGCGGCCATGGGGGGAATGCCGGTCAAGGGAACGGACGGATTACGGCGCGCGCCCGGCGCGTGCGCCTGCGTGCTCCTGGTGCTGGCCGCACTCGGAGGCTGCTCCTCCGGCCCGGCCGCCCGGGCCCCCGCCGCCTCCGGCACCCCCGCGCGGACCGCGAGCCCCACCCCTTCCGCGACACCCGCCCCCACGCCCGCGATCACCACCCCGCCCGTGGATCCCGCGAAGGCGCCCCACACCAGGGCCGAGGCGGTCGCCGTCCTGGAGAAGGTCATCGCCGACGCCCGCCTCTTCGACACGCGGGTGCGCCCCGCCACCCCGTACGAGAGCCGCCCCGGCACCTTCCCGGTGCTCGACGCGGACTGCCTGTGGCAGACCGGACCGCTTCCCGAGGGGGTACTCGCCGCCCGCACCCGCTACTTCCGCCTGCCGGCCCGCACCGGAGGCGGCGACGTGGAGATCACCGCCACCGTCACCGTGCACGGCTCCGAGGCCGGGGCGGGCGGCCGCCTCGCCCGATCCCTGGAGGACGCCATGCGCTGTCCGGACCAGCGCCTGCGCGACGACCAGCGGCTCACGGGACTCACCGGAGTGGCCATGTACTACGGCGAGTTCGGGAACGTCGTCAGCCACGACACGGTCAACGAGTACGGCACGTACACCGGACCGGACGGCAGCCCGCAGAAGTACGTCTGGGTCCAGAGCCGGTACGGACCCGTCACCATGGCGGTGTCCGTCAAGAACGCCCCCGGGGTCGACTGGACCACACTCCAGGAGATGTACGCCACCGGCCACGCCTGGATGGTGCAACGCGCCAAGATCGCCCTGGGGAAGGCCGCCTGATGGAGCCCCTGCAGCCCGCCGACCCCTCCCGCATCGCCGCCTACCGCCTCCTCGGCCGCCTCGGCAGCGGCGGCATGGGCGTGGTCTACCTCGGCCGCACCGCCGACGGAGCCCTCGCCGCCGTCAAGGCCATCCGCACCGACCTGGCCGAGGAACCGGGCTTCCGGGCCCGGTTCCGCCGCGAAGCCGGCCTCGCCGGACGGGTCCGCAGCCCCTGGGTGGTCGAGGTGATGGGCGCCGATCCCGACGCCCCCGAACCGTGGCTCGCCACCGCCTTCGTGCCCGGTGCCGGCCTCGACGAAGCCCTCGCCGCGCACGGGGCGCTGCCACCCCGCAGCGTCCGCGTCCTCGGCACCGCCCTGGCCCGCGCCCTCACCGCCCTGCACGCCGCCGACCTCGTACACCGCGACATCAAGCCCGCCAACGTCCTCCTCGGCGTGGACGGGCCCCGCATCATCGACTTCGGCATCGCCCGCGCCGCCGGCGACACCCCCCTCACCTCCGCCGACGTGGTCATCGGCACCCCCGGCTACCTCTCGCCCGAGCAGGCCGAAGGCGCCCCCGCCGGCCCGCCCGCGGACGTCTTCGCCCTGGGCTGCCTCCTCGCCCACGCCGCCACCGGCCGCCCACCCTTCGGCACCGGCACCACCGAAGCCCTCCTCTTCCGCACCGTCCACGACGCCCCCGACCTCACCCCGGCGGGCCCCGCCGACGCCCCGGACGCCGCACTCGTCGCCCTGCTGCGGGAATGCCTCGCCAAGAACCCGCAGGACCGCCCCACCGCCCGACAACTCGCCGACCGCCTCGGCGAGGACGTGCCCGCCGGCACCGCCGACTGGCTGCCCGACCCCGTGGTCACCGCCGTCGCCGAACGCGCCGGACTCCTCCTCGCCCTCCCCGGCATCGAGGAGACCCTCGCCGACCCCGGGGCCGCCACCCCGCCCGCTCCAGGCCGCCGCCGCTTCCTCACCCTCGCGGGCGGCGCCGCCCTCCTCGCCGCGGGCGCCGGCACCGCCGCCTGGCTCACCCTCCGCGACCGCCCCGCCGCCGCCCCGACCCCGGCCGCGCCAGCCCCCCGCCGCTGGACCATCGGCCTCCAGGCCGACCTGTCCGGACCGGAAGCCGCCGCCGGCCGCGCCCAGGACCGCGGGGTCCGGCTCGCCGCGGCCGCCTTCAACTCCCGCCCCGGCAAGCCTTTCACCCTCACCGTGAAGACCGTCGACGACCAGGGCGACCCGACCCGTTCCGCGCAGGCGACCGCCGAACTCCTCGCCGACCCCGACCTCTTCGCCGTGATCGGCCCCACCGGCATCGCCTCGGTCCTGCCCGTCCTCGCCACCTACAGCGAAGCCTCCACCCCCCTGCTCACCGTGTCCGCCGCCGCCACCGTCTACAGCGTCGCCGAACGCCTCACCTTCTTCCAGACCTGCCCGCTCGCCATGACCCAGTACGGTCCCGCCAACGTCCGCATGGTCGTCGGCCTCGGCCTGCGCAAGCTCGGCGTCCTCTGCGACCGCGCCGGGGACTCCGACGCCACCCAGACCGCCTTCCTCATGGACAAGGCCGTCGGCACCTACGTCCCCGCCGCCACCGCCTACCCCCGCGTCGTCGCCCGCGAGGCCACCGACCTGCGGCCCGTGGTCACCGACCTCCTCGACCACCGCGTCGACGGGATCTTCTACACCGGCTCGGTGGAACGCGCCGCCGAGATCGCCCGCCTCCTCGCCGCGGCCCGCTTCACCGGCCCCCGCACCCTCGACTACCGCGCCGCGGGCGAGCCCTTCCTCGCCGCCGCGGGCCCGGCCGCCGAAGGCTGGGAGTACTTCGCCCCCTACGTCGGACCCGGCAGCCCCGCCGTCACCGCCCTCGCCGCCGCCCACCGCCGCGCCCACGGCACCGAACCGGCCCCCTGGACCGCCGAGTCCTACGACGTCACCCTGATGGTCGCCGAACGCCTCGCCGCCCTCGCCCGCGGCGGCACCCGCCCCACCCGCTCCGCCCTCGTCGACGGCCTCGCCAAGGGCACCTACAAGGGGCTGACCCGCACCTACGGATTCGACGCGGAAGGCCGCCTCTCCCTCCCCGACAGCCACCGCTACCGCATCGAAGGCGGCCGCGTCCGCTACCAGGGACCCGCCCCCAGCGCCCCCGCCTGACCCGCCCGTGCGCCCCCTCACCCGCACCGACCCCTCCCACGTCGGCGGACACCGGCTGCTCGGCAGGCTCGGCTCCGGCGGCATGGGCACCGTCTACCTGGGCCGCTCCCCGTCCGGAACGCTGACCGCCCTCAAGGTCATCCGCGCCGAACACGCCGCCGACCCGGCCTTCCGCGCCCGGTTCCGCCGCGAAGCGGAGGTCCTGTCCGGGCTGCGCGGGCCCTGGCTCGTCCCCGCCACCGCGGCCGACCCGGAGGCCCGCGAACCCTGGCTCGCCACCCCCTTCGTACCGGCCCCCTCCCTCGCCGAGGCCGTCGCCCTCCACGGCCCGCTGCCCGCCCGGACCGTACGGATCCTCGGACGGCGCCTCGCCGAGGCCCTCGCGGAGATCCACATCACCGGGCTCGTCCACCGGGACCTCAAGCCCGGCAACATCCTGCTGGCGCTCGACGGCCCCCGCCTCATCGACTTCGGGATCGCCCGCCCCGAAGGGGCCACCGCCCTGACCGCCACCGGAGCCGTCGTCGGCACCCCCGGCTACCTCGCCCCCGAACAGGCCCGCTCCGACGGAGACGGCACCACCCCCGCCGCGGACGTGTTCTCCCTCGGCTGCGTCCTCGCCTTCGCCGCCACCGGCCACGGCCCCTTCGGCGGCGGCCACCCCGCCGCCGTCGTCTTCCGCACCGTGCACGAGGAACCCGACCTGGAGGACGTCTCCGCCGCCCTCCTCGCCACCGTCACCGCCTGCCTCGCCAAGGACCCGGGCCTGCGGCCCACCGCCGCCGAACTCACCGACCGCCTCGGCCCCGGAGACCGGGAAGGCCCTGACGGTCCCGGCGGCGATCCCGAAAGCCCCGGCGGCGGTCCCGAAGGCCGCGAACCCGACTGGCTCCCGCCGGCCCTGCCCCGGATCATCGCCGAGCGCTCGGCCCGCGCCCTGGAGCTCCCCGCCCCCGATCCCACCCTTCTCGATCCGACCGCGGCCGACCCACCCACGGGCCGCCCCCGCCTCACCCGACGCGGACTCCTCACCGCCGGCGCCGTCCTCGCCGCGACCGCCCCCGCCGCCTGGTACGCGAGCACCCTCGGCTCAGACGGCACAACGCCCGGCACCGGCACCGGCTCGCCCCGCAACCGGCCCGTCCACACCCTCGCCCTGCACGCCGACCTCACCGGTCCGGGCCGCGCCACCGGCCTCGCCCAGGAACGCGGGGCCCGTCTCGCCGTCGACGCCCACAACGCCCGCGCGGACGCTCCTTTCCTGCTGCGCCTGCGCCCGGCCGACGACCGCGGCGACCTCGCCGCGGCGGGCGCCATCGCCCGCACCCTCATCGCGGACCCGACGGTCCTCGCCGTCCTCGGCCCCACCCGCCCGGATTCCTTCCCCACGGCCGCCCGCGCCTACGGCAAGGCCCGCATGCCCCTGGTCACCGTCTCGGTGCCCCTGGCCGACTACGACTTCGCGAGCATGCCCACCTCCTGCTCGACCCGCGTCGCCGACGGCATGCTGAGCCTCCCCGTCCTGCACTACCTCTCGGTCGTCCGGCGCGTGACCCGCACGGCCACGGTCTACGACCCCACCGCCGCCGACATCGCGCGCGGCCTCGCCGACAGCCTGCTGGAGACCTCGCCGTCCGGGGGCACCACCACCGAACACCGCCTCGGCACCGGCGCGGGCGCCCCCGCCGCGGCCGTGACCGCCCTGCGCGCGGCCGGCGCCCAAGGCGTGGTGTACTGCGGCACCGACCCCGTGCGGGCCGCCCGCTTCGCCCGCGCCCTCGCCGACAGCCCGTTCAGCGGCCCCCGCGTCACCCTCGCCCCGGCCATGGAGCCGGCCTTCCTGACCGAGGCCGGGTCCGCCGCCGAAGGGTGGGCCTTCAGCGCCCCCTTCGCCGACCCGGCCGCCGTACCCGCGGCGGCCCCCTTCGTCGCCGCCCACCGCGAGGCGTACGGCACCGCGCCCGCGCGCTGGGCCCTGGAGGCGTACGACGCCGTCGGACTGGTGGCCGCAGCCATCACCGCCGTCGCCGCCGGCTCCGACGGCACCACCGCGCGCTCCCCGCTGGCCGTGCGCGTGGTCCGCACCGCCTACCGTGGCCTGGCCAAACCCCTCGACTTCGGCGACGTGAACCACATGGTCACCAGCGCCGACGCCACCTTCCTGTACCGCGCCGAGTCCGGCCGGTACGTCTGTCTCGGCCCGGTGCCACGCGCGAACCCACGCTGACCGCCGCCGCGCGGCGCTGCGGCGGGGCGAGGTGGGCGGGGCGGCACGGGGCGGCCCAGGGCGGATCCACGTGCGCGACCCCGGAACCAGGCCCCCACGCACAGGCTCCACGGGCCCCAGCCGCCCCCTGCGACCCCCGAGTCTGTCCGGGACCGGGCCCGGACCGTCCGGGACGCGTCCGGGACGGTCGTCTCCGCGCCGCACCCGCCCCACCGTTCCCCCGAGCCCGCGGGCGTCACACGGCCGCGTCCTAGGGTGCTGACCGCAGTCCGGCCCCGACCGCCGTGGGGCCGAGGAGTCCCGTCCCGAACGAGTCCGATCCCGACCGATCCGCGAGGAGTCCCGTCATGCGCATGCGTCGAGAGCGTGGAAACCTGCGAGTCACCGCCGCCCGCACGGGTGTCCGCACCGCCTCCGTGGCAGCGGCCCTGGCCGCCGCCGCCGCCCTGCTCACCGGAACGGGCAGCGCCCAGGCCGCCCCCTCCGCCGCCGGGGCGCCCTCCGCGCCCGGCTCCGACCTGGCCCGTTTCGAGGGCCGCACCCTGGACCTGTCCGGGGACTGGGGCGAGGCCAAGGCCTGCCTGATCCGACGGTCCGCCGGCACCGTCCAGTGCTTCCGCACCGTCGCCGAACTGACCGCCAAGGAAGCCGAGCTGACCGCCCTCGCCGGCCGGACCACGGCCGCCGGCGGCGCCCTGGCCGCCTGCTCCTCGCCGGTCCGCCTCTACGAGCACGGTCAGTTCTGGACCGGCGGCGGTGGCCGCGTGCTGTCCTTCTGGGACCGCGGCTACTGGCAGAACCTCGGCAACTGGGACTTCAACGACAACATGTCCTCGTACAAGGTGGGCGCCTGCACCGCGCACCTCGCCGAGCACAACGGCGGAGGCGGCTACTGGTACCCGGGCAACACCGGCCCCTGGGCGGAGGAGGGCGTCCTCCGCTCCGGCTGGAACGACCGCGTCAGCTCCATCAAGATCGACTGACGGCACGGCCCGAACAACGCGGCGGGGCCCCTTCGGGCCCCGCCGCGGCGCCCCCGAAAGGCCCCGGGGGAGGGTGCCCTACCCCCGGGCCCGGGACCACGGCCACCACCCACCGGGCCGTCCCCGCCACACCCGCAGCCAGGCCACCTCGAAGGACATCTCCGAGACCTCGGGCGCCGGGGCCGGGTGGTAACGCCCGGCGCACACCGACAGGTTGACGATCAGGTAGGCCGACCACCGCCGCCCGACCCCCCGCCGGTCCTCGTACACCCGGACCCCGTTGAGCCACCACACCACCGAGTACGTCCCGAACTCCACCTTCAGGTCCACCCACCCGCCGGGCTGCACGTCCGGATCGCGGTGGTACAGGTGCCCGCCCCGCACGTGGTTGGACAGCTCCAACAGGTCCGGGTTGTCCGGGTGGTACTCGAAGACGTCGATCTCGTTGCCGCCGTCCCGCCAGGTCCAGATCGCGGGCCAGGCACCCGTCTCCTCCGGCAGTCGGACCCGCGCCGACAACACGTCCCCGGCCCGCACCATGAACCCCTCGCGGCTGCCCTCGGTCGTGAGCAGCCCGGCGTTCCAGTTCCCGTCGGGGCGGCGGGTGGCGCGGAAGGTGCCCCCGCGGCTGTACGCGGGATCCGGGGTGAGGTGGTCGAGCTTGTTGTCGCCGGGGTTGACGGGCCCGCCGCCCGGATAGGCCCAGGACCGCCCGGCGACCCACTGGGCCTCGGAGCGGAAGTCCGCTTCGAAGTCCGGCGGTCCGTCATGGGCCGCGGCCGGCCCCAACCGGAGCCGCTGCCTGAGATCGATGAGGAAAGTGGACACGGGTCGCTCCTCCCGGTGTGCTGGTGGTCCCCCGGCCGGTTCTGCCCCCGACCGGAGCGCCCCATACCCTTTCGCTCACACTTGGCAACCTAATTGTTACCCAAAGCAACCGAAGTGACGTTTCAGCACGTCAGGCGGCACGTCCGACCGCACGCCGCTCCCGGTCCTGGCCCGCCTCGCCCGAGTGCGGTGCCCCCCGTCGCCCGTCCACCACCGGGCCCGGGGCGCCCGGTTCAGCGCGCGGACTCCGGCCAGGCCACGTCCACCTCCACGGCCGCCCCGTAGTCGACGCCGGGCACGGCGAACCCGTACAGCCGCCGCACCTCGTCACCGAACCAGTCCAGGTCGGCCAGCCCGGCGACGTTCGCGCTGGTCGCCCTCGCCCACCGCTCGCCCACGGCCTTCTGCACGGCGGGGTCCAACTCCCAACCGTCCAGCCGTACCCGCCCCTCCTCGTCGCGCACGAGCGGACGCGCCCCCGTGAGCCGGTCCCACAGCTCCACGGCCTGATCCACGGGCGCGACCATCTCCTCGCCGAGCACCCCGCGCAGCAGCCCCACGTACAGCGCGATTCCGGGGATGGCCGTCGAGGACTGGGTCACGGCCGCCGCGTTCACGGAGGTCAGCGCCCGACCGCCGACCGACTTCGACAGCCGTTCGTCCAGGGACCGCGCGGTCTCCTCCAGATGGGCCTTGGCCGCGCCGATGGTGCCCTGACGGTAGAGGGCGGCGGTGAGCGGCGAGCCGATGTAGGAGAGCGCGACCGTCCCGAACCCTTCCGCGAGCAGGTTCCGCCGCTCCAGGAACTCCACCCACCGCCGCCAGTCCGCGCCGCCCATCACGGCGGTGGTCCGGGCGACGTCGTCCCCCTCGGCGGGTTCCGTCGTGACCTCCTTCACCTCCGGAGCGGCGTCAGCGTCGAAGACGAGGGTCTTGGTGGTGTGCGCGGCCCCGATCGGCTTCAGCACCGAGGCGTACACCTCGCCGGTGTCCGTGTCGGTGCGGCGCGGTGCGGCCACCGAATAGACGAGGTGGTCCACGCGCCCGCCGAAGCGTTCGGCGACCAGCTCCGCCACCCGCTCCTTGACCTCGTCCGTGAAGGCGTCGCCGTTGACGAACACGAAGTCCCTGCCGTGCTCCCGCGCCAGCCGGGCGGTGGCGGCGGTGCGGTACCAACCCGCGGTGCCGGTGCGGCGCCCCGGAGCCTTCTCGAAGCAGACGCCGATCCCTCGGATCCCGACCCGCGCCAACCCGGCCACGGTCGCCGCCAGCCCGTACCCGGCGGAGGAGCCGATGACCAGCGCCACCGGAGCCCCGTCCGGGCGGGCGACGGGCTCCGTGTCGGGCGTCGGGACGGACCGCCACATCTCCTCCACCAGGCGTTCGCAGCCGCCGGGGTGCGCGTCCAGGAAGAGGAAGCCGCGGCTCCTGGGCGTGATCACGCGTTCGGTCATGATGGGGTCCCCCACTCGTGGTCGCGGACCCGGCCGGCCGTCTCGGCCGCCCGGTCCCCGTCAGTCTGGGCCCGCACCGACACCCCGAGTGATCTTGAGGCCCACAAGGATGCCGGGCGGCCCTTGGAGGACCCCTACACCCGCCCGCCCCGCTCGGGGTGCCGGTGTCGCGCCCTCACCGGAGCGGGGTCGCCCGCGCGGTGGGCGCCGTCACCGGGGCGGGGCCGTGACGTAGGCGAGTCCGTGGGCCCCCGCCTCGCCCGCGCTCTCCACCTCCAGCGTGGCCACCACCGAGGGCCGGCCCGTCCCCGCGCGCAGGTCGACCACCGTCACGGTGCCGGCGGAGACCGCGGCGACGTAGCCGTACCGGCCGTCGGGGGAGGAGGTCACCGTCAACGGGAAGGCGCCCACCTCGACGCTCCCGCGCTCGGTCCCGTCCTCCCCGTACACGTGCAGCAGCCCCGGCGCCTGCGCGCCCAGCCCCGGCCCGCCCGCGAGCATCCGCAGCTCCCCGGCCAGGACCAGCCCCCCGACGGTGACGTGCACGGGGAACACGAACCCCTCCGTGCGGTGGGTGCGCACCACCTCCCCGGTGACGGCGTCGAGCACGCGGACCCCCGCGTCCGGCGCCGGCCCGACCGCCCGGAAGTCCGCCTTCGGTCCGGCCGCGTACAGGTACCGGCCGTCCCGGGACACGGCGATCCCCTCACTGCCCCCGGCCACCGGGAACCGCACGGTCCCCGCCGCGCCGGCCGGGCCCGTCCCGACGGCGGAGAGGAAGGGCGCCTCCTTGTTGGCGCTGTACGCGCGGCTCCCGTCCGGAGCGAGCGCGAACCAGTGCGGCCCGGGCGCGCCGACCGGAACCCGGCGCACGGGCTCCAGGGTCTCCGCGTCGAGGGCCACGAGGGCGCCGTCCGCCGTGTCGCCCCCCGGCCCGTGCCCCGCCCCCTCCACGCTGATCCACAGCAGCTCGCCCGAGCCATCGAGCGTGATGCCGTGCGGGGCGACCTCGGGGGAGAGGTCGACCAGGTCCAGCAGGCGGCGCCGGTCGGGATCGATGACGGCCAGCTCGTGGGCCTGACCGGAGTGCGCGTGGTAGTAGCCCGAGCGGTAGGTGAGGGTGGCGTACAGCCGCCGCCGCACCGGGTCGAAGCACAGCTCGTGCGGCTGGCCCGGTACCTCGACGGCGCCCAGCCGCCGGTGGTCGGCGGCGTCGAAGAAGTGGACGGCCGCACCGCTCTGACTCGCCACGGCGAGCACGTCCCCCGACGGGCCGCGCGCCACGCCGCCCGACGCGTCGTTCCCCGGGCCGCTCTTCGGGTCGCCCTCGGGGTCGTTGGTCGGGTCGTTCCTGAGGTGTTCGTCTGTCATGGGCCCAGCCTGTGCGGGGTCCCGGATGAACTCCAGTGCACACATGGCAAGGTGTCCTTGCGTCAGACGCAAGAGCGCAGGCGGGCCCGGATCCGGACCCGCAGGCCTGTGAGGGGGGACACAGTGACCGGAGCCCGGCGCCTTTACCAGGACGCCCACCCGCCGACCGAACCGATGCTGGGTGGGCAGGAGTTCCTGGCCTCCTCCCGACCGCTGGACCTCAACCTCCTCGTCGCCCTGGACGTGTTGCTGGAGGAGGAGAGCGTCACGGCGGCCGCGGCCCGCCTGCACGTCTCGGCCCCGGCGATGAGCCGCACGCTGGGCCGGATCCGCCGGGCCCTCGCCGATCCCGTGCTGGTACGGGCCGGACGTGGGCTCGTCCCGACCCCGCGCGCCGTCGAGCTCCGCCCCCGTGTCCGTGTCCTGGTGCGCCAGGCACGGGAGTTGATGGTGCCCGCGCCGGTGACGGACCCGGCCCGGCTGGTCCGGGAGTTCACCGTCCAGACGAGCGACGCGGTCCTCGCGGACGGCCCGGCGGCCCGGCTCGTCGCCGCCGTGGCCCGGGAGGCCCCGGGCGTCACCCTGCGCTTCATGCCGGAATCGCTGGAGGGCACGCCGGCCCTGCGGGAGGGCCGCCTGGACCTGGAGATCGGGGTGATCGGGCACCCCGACCCGGAGACCCGCACGGAAACCCTCAGCCGGACCCGCGTCCTGGGCGTGGTCCGTCCCGGCCACCCCCTGGCCGCCCGGACCACCGTCACGGCGCGCGCCTACGCGGCCGCCGACCACATCGGGGTCTCCCGCCAGGCTCGGGTCCGGGGTCCCGTGGACGAGGCCCTCGGCGCCCTGGGCCTGAGCCGCCGCGTCGCCGCCGTCGTCCCGAGCTGGAGCGCGTCCCTGCTGCTGTGCCGCGAAACCGACCTGGTCGGTCTGGTCCCGGCCGACTCGGCCGACCACCACCGCCGCACCCTGGGCCTCCACACCTTCGAGATCCCCCTGGACCTCCCGCCCCTGACCCTCGCCATGGCCTGGCACCCCCGCAACGACGCCGACCCCGAACACACCTGGCTCCGCACCCGCGTCCGCGCCTGCTGGACCCGGCGGGACGGCGGCGCGGAGGGCGGGCGCCGGCGTACCGTCGGTCCATGATCGAAACAGTGGGGGGCGGGGCTCCCGAAGTCGCGGACGGGGGCGGGCCGGCCCGGGCTCCCCGGCCGCGCGCGCAGCTCGTCATCGGGGTCGTGCGGCGCGGCGAGGAGGTGCTCCTCGTCAGGGAAGGGCTCGGCAGGGGCGGCGAGGCGCTGTGGTCGCTCCCCGGCGGCGGAGTCGAGGACGGCGAGCTGTGGCACGAGGCCCTGCGGCGCGAACTGAGCGAGGAGACGGGCTTGTCCGTGGGGGATCCGGTGCGCACCGCGTTCCTCATGCACATCGACTCCGAGACGCACCCCTCGGCCTTGGCCGTCGCCTTCGAGGTCGACTCCTGGTCCGGGGTGCCCGCACCGCGGGACGAGGAGATCGAACGGGCGGCCTTCTTCCCGCTCCCCGAGGCCTTGGCCCTGCTGACCGAGCTGGACAGCGCCACCCAGCGGGAGCCGATCGTCGGCTACCTCACCGGCGCCGCCCCGCCGGGCACCACCTGGTTGTACCGGCACCGGGGCGGGGAGGAGCGGCTGGTCGCGCGGTGGTGATCGGCGGGGTCGGTCCGGTGGGCCGGGGCGCGAGGGTGCGGCCCGGCCCGCCGGGGTGTGCGCGGCTCAGTCGATCTGCAGTTCGCCCATGCGGCTCCAGCCGGTCGCGCCCGCGATGGTCGTGCTCACGATCTCGGGGGTGCGGGTGAGCAGCGGACGCATGGTCTCCAGCCCGGCCCGGAAGTGCTCGGAGGAGACGTGCGCCTCGCCCGCGTCGTCCTGGAACGCCTCCACCAGGACGTAGGTGTCGGGCTCTTCGAGGCTGCGGGACCACTCGAACCACAGGTTGCCGGGTTCGGCGCGGGTGGCCCGGGTGAACGGCGCGACCTGCTCGGGCCACGTGTCGACGTGTTCGGGCTTGACGTGGAATTTCACCACAATGAAGATCATACGGTCATCCTATGCTCGCTCCCCGGGTGCGGACCCGTCGGGCGGCGGGAGCCGGATCTCCGGCCGTACCGGTCGGGCGCGACCCGGGCGCGCGCTTTCGCGCGCGTTTCCGCGTCCCGGCCCTTGGAAAGGCGTTTTCCCCGGCCGGACCGCGCTGTTAGCGTCGGCGCATGCGCGTACTGGTGATCGGCGGGGCGGGGTACGTCGGGGGCCTGGTGCTCCCCCGGCTGGCGGAACGGCACGAGCTCCGGGTGCTCGACCCGCGTCCCCCGGCCGCCGGGGGAGTGGAACACCTCCCGGGCAGCGCCGCCGACCCCGAGGCCCTGGCCCGCGCCGTGTCCGGGATGGACGCCGTGCTCCACATGGCGATGGCCGGAGCCGCCGACAGCGGAGCCGCCGAAGCGGCCCGCGGTTTCGAGGTCAACGTGACCTCCGTCCACCTCGCCCTGCGCGCCGCGCACGAGGCCGGGATCCGGCACGCCGTGTTCCTCAGCAGCTTCTCCGTCTACCGCGACCTGGTCGACCGCCGCCTGGACGAGACCGTCCCGCCCGACGCCACCGACCTGTACGGGCTGACCAAGCGCCTCGGCGAGGAGGTGTGCCGGGCCGCGGTCGAGGAGTGGGGCCTGTCCGTGACGGCCCTGCGCCTGGCCTGGCCCACCACGGACGAGGCGTGGCCCGCCTGGGCGCTGCCGGGCGCCGACTCCGCCACCCACCACACCGAGGACGGCACCCTGATCCCGGCCCTCGCCGCCACCGACCTGGCGGCGGCCCTCTGCGCCGCCCTGGAACCGCGGGAGGGCTTCCGGGTCTTCCACGTCACCGGTGGGGACGCGAACGGCCGGTGGCCCCTCACCGAAGCCGCCCGCCACCTCCACTGGACCCCCGGCCGCCGCTGATCCCGGCCGCCGCTGGTCCCACCCTCCCCCGTGGATCTCGGCCGCCGTGGATCTCGGCCACGGGCCGGCCCGGCGTCGGGATCGGGCGGGCCCGGTCCGCGCGTGCCGACCGGTTCGTAGGGAAGCACGTCGTGACCTGCGTGGATTCCTGGCCATCGCACGTGCCCGTCGGTTCCTTCGCGCCACCCGGCAGGGGATATCGTCGTCCGGTCACGGACGGAAGACGATCGTCCGTTAAACCTCCGGGAAGGCCGACATGACTGATCTGGACGCGCTGCGGACGAGCCTGGCCTCGGGCGAGCACGAGTTCGCCGACACCCTGGCCTTCGTC
The DNA here is from genome assembly GCF_040302735.1 of Streptomyces sp. NPDC097619. NCBI lineage: Bacteria > Bacillati > Actinomycetota > Actinomycetes > Kitasatosporales > Streptomycetaceae > Streptomyces > Streptomyces sp. NPDC097619. The sequence continues at coordinate 47,516 of NZ_JBEOSD010000021.1, forward strand.
GCCGCGCACTACGACTACCGGCCGCGGGCGTTCCGCAACGGCGGGCAGGAGAACGCCGCCGGTGAGAACGAGGGGTCCTGCAAGACCCTCGGGCTGGCCCTGCTGGAAGGTCTCAGCGACCAGGAGGCCCTGTCGGCGTTCGGCGAGCACTACCGCGGCGTGCTGGCCACCCCGGAGGGCACGGACCACGCCAACATCCGCAACCTCCTCGCCCACGGCCTGGCGGGCGTGACCTTCGAGGGCGCCCCCCTCACCCGCAAGAACTGATTCCGCCGCACACCGCGTTCCCCGCCGCGCGCCTCCGTGTGACGGTCGCGGTCAGGCGGCCGGTTCCTCCACCGTGCTGGTGCCCCGGCCCGGCTGGGACTCCCAGGTCCACGTCTCCTCCAACCGCAGGCGGCCGTCCGGGAGTTCGGTGACGAGCGAGGTGCAGTGTCCGGAGGCGGTGGTGCCGTCGGCGCGGAGCTGGACGTAGCGGAAGTCGAGGGCGTCGCCGGTGCGGGTCCCGACCAGGTGCCCCCGGTCGACGTCCCCGCCGGCGTACTCCGCCCAGATCCGCCCGTCCCGTTCGTGGTAGTCGAACCGGGTCTGCCGGCCGACCTGTCCGGGCGCCTGGTCGGCCACGGGGACGAAGACGAGGCCGTCGAGGGAGCGTGCCATGGGTGACCTCCGGGGTGGAGTGGAAGGGCGCCGCGGGCGGGTGGAACCGAGCCCGGTCCGGGGTCGGTCGAACCTCGGCGGCCCCCACCCTAACCAGGGCCTTCCGGCGCTTCCGTGGCCGCCCGTGCCCCCGCTCTCAGGCGGCGGGGCCGGCGGCCCGGCGGACCCGCAGGGCCCACAGGACGAGAGGTGCCTGAAGGGGGAGTCGGGCCAGCGCGGCCGCCCGGAGCGGGGCGGGCCGGTGCCGCCAGTCGTACGCCATCCGCACGTTCGCGGGGAACACGGCGACGAACAGTCCGGCCGCCGCGAGCGCGCCGACCCGCCGGGTCGCGGGAGCGGCGACCGCGGCACCCACCGCGATCTCCGCGAGTCCGCTCATCCGGGTCCAGGTGCGGGGCGGGCCCGGCAGGGTCCGCGGCACCATCGCGTCGAAGGGCCGCGGCACCACGAAGTGGGCCACACCGGCAGCCACGAGCAGGCCGCCGAGCACAGTGGCGGAGGACGGATTCGCGCGCATGGGCCCACTCCTTCGTGGGTCGCGCCGGGTGGGCGACCCTCCCAATGTGCTACCAGCGAGTAGCTCGGTCAGCCTACCGGGAGTCGGCCCGGGGCCGACAGGGCTCCGGGAGACCCCCGCGCCAACGCGACGGTCTCCCGCTCCCACTCGGCGAGCGGGGTGCCCCAGGGCTCGTCGGCGGCGTCGTAGGACGGGCGCAGGGGCTCAAGGGCTCAGGGGCGCAGGGGCTCAGGGGTGCGCCCGTCATGCCTCCAGGAACTCGTATGCGTACAGGCCGTGCTCTCCGCCCACGAGGAGGGTGGTGCCCTCCGGGGTCCAGGCGCAGGAGGTGAGGGTGCCGTCGGCGCGGACGCCCGTGACCGGGCGGAGGTCCGTGGACGACCAGACGCGGACCGCCCGGTCCGCGGTCGTGGCGGCGATCCACCGGCCGTCCGGGGAGACCGCCACGGCCGTCACCCGGCCGGCGCCGGGTCCCGCGTCGAGGGTGCCCAGCGGGGCGAGTCCCTCCGTGTCCCACAGGGTCAGGAGGTGGTCGTCGCCCGCGGTCAGCAGCCGGTCCCCGGCCGGGTCGAAGGCGAGAGCCCGGACGGCGGGCAGCCGGGTGGACAGCACACCGGGCGGACGCCCGGCGGCGCGCAGGGAATGGAGTCGCACCTCCGGTCCGGCGGCGTGCGCGAGCCGGGCCCCGTCCGATGACACGGCGATCGCGGTGGTACCGGGCCGGGCGAAGGAGCGCAGCGCGTCCCCCGAGGCCGGGTCCCACAGCACGGCCCCGCTCCGCGTCGCGCTCACCAGGAGCGCGGGACCGGGGCGCGCACCGGGTGCGGGGACGGCAGCCAGCCCGACGACCATCCCGGGCGGCCCCGCCCACGACCTGCGGACCTGCCCGTTGAAGGGATTCCAGAGCCGGGTCCGCCCGTCCTGGGCCGTCGTGGCCACCCACGAGCCGTCCGGGGCCGGTACGACCGCGTCGGTGCCGATCCCGGGAACGTGGGGCAACCGGGTACGGGGGTACCGGCTGCCTTCCCACAGCCAGGCGGTGCGGGACTCCAGCGTGGTGAGCGTCCCGTCCGCGGCGACGGCGAGGGAGTCCACCGGGCGGGCGCCGTAGCGGCCCCTCCGCCCCGCGGGGGCGTCGGCCGCCCAGACCCGCAGGGCGCCGTCGCCACCGCCGCTGGCGATGCGGGTGCCGTCGGGGGCGTAGGCCAGGGCGAGCACCCGACCCCGGTGCGCGGCCAGGGACGCGTCGGCGGTCCGGGCGGGCGGGGACCAGAGCCGGACCCTGCCCTCGTAGTCCCCCGTGGCGCAGCGGTCGCCGCCCGGGGCGAGGGCCAGGGCGTTGATGCTGGACGGGCGCTCGCCGGTGCCGTCCTGGGGGGCGTGGAAGGGCGGGCCGGGCGGTGGGTCCGCCAGCGCCCCGTGCAGGAGCGTCGGATCGATGACGTACAGGGTGCCGCCCCGGTAGCCGAGCGCGATGCGCCCGCCGTCGGCGGTGACGGCCGTGGTCGTCACGGTGCCGATGGCCTCGGGGAGGCGGAGGAGGGTCCGCCGGTAGCGGCTCCACACCTCGGGAACCCCGGTGCTGCCCACGAGCACGACGAGCCGGCCGTCCGCGGACGCGCTCAGCGCCGTCCCGCCGACGAACCGGGTCCGGGGCTCGGGACGCACCTCGCCGGTCATCGGCCGGAGACGGTGCTCGCGGCCCTGGCCGTCGATGAGGGAGAGCCAGTCGTGGTCGGTGCCGTGGTGCAGGGCGCGGGGGTCGCGGGCGCCGGTGCGGGCCACCGTCACGAGGTCACCGGTCCCGGTGTCGTACACGCGGACCTCTCCGGCACGGTCCGCGCCGGCCACCCAACTGCCGTCCCGCGCGAACAGCACGGCCGAGACCTCCTTCTCCCAGCCGGTGAACGTCCGCAGCAGGGAGGGATCGGGCAGGTCCGGTGGCGTCCGCCGGTTGACGAGCAGCGGCCCGACGGGGTCGCGGACGTCGGCGCGGCGGGCGGCGAGCCGGGCGGCGATCTGGAGGTCCCAGTGGGGCAGCGGCCCCAGCCGGCTGTAGAGGGTGCTCCGCAGGGCGGCGGGCGGATCCGCGGACGTGAGCAGGTGGGCGGTACGGGAGAGGTCGCGGGCGAGCGCGGCGGCCGAGGGGGAGGGGACGCGGGTCAGGTCGGCCCAGGGCGCGGAGGATCCGCGCTGCGCGAGCCGACGCTCCACCCAACGGATGCTGCCCGCCAGTCGCTCGGCCCGGGCCTCCAGTCCGGCGGCCAACAGGTGTTCCACGAGGTGGTCCAGGAGGTATCCGCCGAAGGTGGCGTCCGGGGCGCCGCCGTGACCGTCATGCTCCTCCGGTGTCCGGCGGCCCGGCGCCTCTGCCGGGCCGTCCGATTCCGGACCGGGGACCGGTGCCCGTACCGCTTCCGCGATCGGTACGGGGTTCCGCCAGGCCCACGGCTCGGTCCACTCGCGCGGTACGGCCTCCTCCACCAGCACCCGGTTCAGCCGGCGCAGTCGGGTCTCGCCCAACTCGCCGCGCAGGTAGTCCCGGAGCACGTCGTGGAGGCCGATCCGCCCGCCGCCCTCCGGCGCCAGTGAGATCAGCGACAGCCGCCCCAACTCACCGAGGAGGGCGCGGCCCCGCTCCTCGGAGAGCCCACCGGTGGCCGCCCAAAGGCGCAGCACCAGCGCCACCGGCACCTGCTCGTCCTCCACGAACACGGCCAACTCGGCGTACCGGGAGGCCCCTTCGCCGGGAAGCCGGGTCGTGGCGGCCTCCACCGTGGCCCGTACCACCTGCGCCCGACGGGACGGAACGTCCAGGTCCGGAGCCTCCACGGACTCCCCGTCCGGGTCCACCGAGGCCGGTCCGCGGGCCCGCAGCCGCGCCAGTACGGAGTCCGCGACGATCACGGGGTCCGCCCCGGTGGACACCTGACCGGCGATCAGCCGATTCGTGAGCCGCAGCAGGATGGCCCAGCGGCCGGTCGCCTCCAACAGACCGGCGACGGTGCCCTCGGGAAGCTCCGGGAGCCGCCAGGTGAGCGCCGCCCGCGCCTGCTCGGGAGTCATGGCGTCCACCCGCAGGCGCACCGCCTCCTCGGGCAGCACCGCCGGCACCCGGGTCGTCACCAACCGCACGCAGTCCTTGCCGCCGCGCAGGAACGGAGCCAACTGCCCCTGCTCCCACACGTCGTCGAGGACGAGCAGGGTCCGGGGCCGCGCGTCCAACAGGCGACCCAGGTGGTCACCCGCGAGGTCGGGATCCGGGAAGGCCGTGGCGTCCCCGGTGATGAAGGCGGTGGCCTGGGTGACCTTCGCGGCGATCTCCTCGCGGCTGCGCACGTCCCGGCCGATGGTGACGGTGTAGATCCGCCCCCGGAACCTCCTGCGGACCCTCGGATGCGCGCAGACCATCGCCGCCAAGGTGGTCTTCCCGAAACCACCGGCCCCCTCCAGGGAGGTCGTGATCCCGATCGCCCCGCCACCGCGCCGACGCCCGGCGACCGCGGCCACGCCCTGCCGGGCCTCGGCCCGCGAGATCACCCAGTCCTCCACCGGCACGGCGGGCGGCGGGGGCGGGTCACCGGCCCCGGCGGCGGGACCGCCGGACAGTACGGCCGCCAGTACCGCCACCCCGACGGCCGCCGCCGCGAGACCGCCGACCCAGGCCCAGGGATGCTGCCGCAGCGCGTCGAGCGGCCCCGGCCACCTGTCCTCCCCGGTGGCGGCGTTGGCGGCCAACGAAGCGAGCACGGCCACGACCGCGCCCAGCGCCGCGGCCCCCCACACCAGCCCGCCCCGCACCACGCCCCGCATCCGGTCCCCCTCCGCCCCCGACCCCGCCCTGATCTCCGTCGCGTCCCGACTTCGGCCGCGTACCCACCCCGGCCGCGTCCCCATCCTCCGCGATGACCCCCGACGCCGTCCCGCCCTTCACGGCCGCGCCCTCGACGCCGGCCGTCAGCGCCCACCGTCCCTGCCCACTGTCAGTGCCCGCTGTCAGGATGCGCACAGCGGGACGGGGTCGTGAGCCCCGTCCGACGGAGAACGGAACGGCACCGAACTGTGCGGTGCGGTGCGGCGCACAGTGATCCATCGCAGCGGGGAGAGACACATGGGGACGTGGGACTTCGGGCCCTTCGACAACGACAGCGCGGCCGACTTCAGCGGCGATCTCGACGCCGCCGCTCCGCGGGACCGTGCGGAGCTGGTACGGGCCACGCTCGACGAAGTGGTCCGCACGGGAGCCGACTTCCTGGACTCGCGCGAGGCGGACCGGGCCGTCGCGGCCGCCGCCCTCATCGCGGCGCAGTGCCCCGGCGGGCAGCCCGTCGACACCGCCTACGGCCCGGACGAGCCCCTCCCCGACCTCACCGCCTTCCGCGAGCTCGCCCACCGGGCCCTGGACCGCGTGGTGACCGCGCCCTCGGAGGCCATGGAACTGTGGGAAGAGGCGGACGGAGCCCCCTGGCACGAGAACATCACCCGCCTGAAGTCCGTCCTGACGCCGGATCACGCCCGATGAGGGGCCTCCGCCGTGGCGGCCGTGCCGTCCGCGAGGTCCGCGCGGTCCGCCGAGGGGTGCGACCGGAAGCCCTCCGCGCGCTCGACGGGATCCTCCCGCCCGGCCGGCTGGTCGAGTCCGACGGGAGCGGGGACGCGGGACCCGTGCTGTGGCTGGGCGACGGACCGACCACCCTCCGGGAGTGGACGGAGGCGCACGCGGCGCGGGGCCGTTCCGGCCTGTGGCCCCTGCTGCTCGACGCGCTCGATCCGGCACACGCCGACTTCCGGCCCTGGGGGTCCGGCGAGCTCTCCCACCGGCGGAAGTCCTCTCCGTCGGACCACGATCCCGCGGCCGTCCTCGCGGACTGGTGGGGGGACGGAGCGGAACCGGAAGACCCGGCCGACGTGGATCCGCTCGACGGTGCGGGCCCCTTGCCGATCACGGCCCCGTTCGGCCGGGCGTGGCCGGGGATCGCCGCCCGCCCCCACCGGGAGGCGGCGGAGCGCGCCCGGGCGGAAGCGGAAGCGGAGGCGGAGGTGTTCGCCCGGGCCTCCGCACGCGAGTACCTCGCCTTCTGCCCGTGGGTCCGCCTCGGGCTCGTCGCGGCGGACTCCGGCGCCGAGGCCCTGACCGCCGTGGGGTGGGAGGGCCCGTGCAACCACGACAACGACACGGCCAAGCACTCCGCCGTGGTGCGCGACTGGGAGGACCGTTTCGGGGCCCGCGTGGTCGCGGTGGGCTTCGACACGCTCCGTCTGAGCGTGGCCCGCCCACCGGTGGACGAACGCGAAGCCCTCCTCGTCGCGGCCGAACACTTCGCCTTCTGTCCCGACAACATCTGGCAGGGCGGCGGACCGGACGGCCTCTCCGGGTACGCGCGGGAGCTCGTCGGCGCCGAGGAGTGGCACTTCTGGTGGGACTGATCCGGTGGGAGTGACCTGGTGAGACCGAGCCGCGAGGGGGTACGGCGGGTGGCGGCGCGGTCCACGGGGGTCCGCCCCGCGGCTCACCCCGCGGCTCGCGCCACCCTCAGCCGGCGTCCTCCGGGTGGGGGCCCGTGGCGTACGGGTTCGGTTCGCCGTCCGCGAGGACGCCCACGAAGGGGTCGCCCTCGCCCGCGAAGGTGTAGGCCCCGCCCTCGATGCGGGTGATGAGCCCCTCGGTCCAGGCGGCCTCGCTGTCGGCGGAGTGCACCCACATGTTCATGATCTCGCCGATGTGCCCGAGCTGTCCGGGGCCCTCCGCGGGGGTGTAGTACTCGGTCACGGAAGTCCGCCACTGCCGGACCCGCGCGATCCGCTCCTTCAGGAGGGCGACGGCCTCCTCACGGGGCAGGTCCACGATGAACCCGATGCCCGCCGAGAGCACGTCCATCTTCTGGTCGTACGAGGTCAGGGACTGGCGGAGCAGGGTCAGGTACTCCTCGGTGCCGCGGTCGGTCATCTCGTACTCGACGCGCGGCGGGCCGCCGACCGTGCTGGGCGCGACCTCGTGGGCGAGGAGGAGCCCTTCCTTCGCCATCTGCTTGAGCGCGTGGTAGATCGAGCCGGGTTTCGCGTTGGACCACTCGTGGGCGCCCCAGAACTCCAGGTCGTTGCGGACCTGGTAGCCGTGCGCGCGACCGTGCTGGCGGACCGCGCCGAGGACCAGCAGCCGGATCGCTGACATGGGGTCTCCTTCTCTGGACAACTCGGCCCAGGTTATCGAGGGGGCGCGGACGGAGCGGCACGCACCCGACCCTTCACCCCCGGTCCAGTAATCAAGTTTGACTAATGCGGGACGGAGTCGTACGGTGGGACATCGTGGAGCTAGTCAAGTTTGATCAGTGGGGTGATCGGTGAAGATCCGTGAAGGGTTGGAGACCGCATGGTCGGACGAACGGGGCCCGGCGATCCTCGTCGAGGGCCTGCGGAAGGAGTACGGGTCCCAGCGGGCCCTTGACGGCCTGGACCTCACCGTCGCGGCCGGCACCGTGCACGCCGTCCTCGGCCCCAACGGCGCCGGGAAGACCACGGCCGTTCGGACCATGTCCACGCTCCTGCGCCCCGACGCGGGCCGCGTCACGGTGGCGGGCCTCGACGTGGCGACCCGCGCCCGGGAGGTCCGGTCGCGGATCGGCCTCCTCGGGCAGCACGCCGCCGTGGACGAGGAGCTCAGCGGCCGGCAGAACCTGGAGATGTTCGGCCGCCTCCACCGACTCGGCGCCCGCCGGGCCGCGGCCCGCGCCGAGGAGCTGCTGGAGCGGTTCGGGCTCGCCGACACCGGGACCAAGGCGGTCGCCCGTTACAGCGGGGGCATGCGCCGCCGCCTCGACCTCGCGGCCTCCCTCATCTCGCGACCCGTGGTGCTCTTCCTCGACGAGCCGACCACCGGACTCGACCCGCGGGGCCGCACCGAGGTGTGGAACGCGGTGCGTTCCCTGGTGGGCGGCGGCACGACCGTCCTGCTCACCACCCAGTACCTGGAGGAGGCCGACCAACTGGCCGACCGGATCACCGTCATCGACCAGGGCCGGGCCATCGCGGAGGGCACCGCGGACGAGCTGAAGTCGGCCACCGGCGGCGACCGCGTCGACGTGGTCGTCCGCGACGCCGACCAGCTGGCCCGCGCGGCCGCCCTGCTGCCCGGCGGCACCGTCGCCGACGCGGACCGGCGACTCGTGAGCGCCCCGGCCACCGACCGGATGGCCGCCCTCACCGGAGCCGTACGCGCCCTGGAGGCGGCGGGCATCGAAGCGCGCGACATCGCCGTGCGCCGACCCACCCTCGACGAGGTCTTCCTCCACCTGACGAAGGGAGAAGCCGCATGACCGCGGCCCTGGCGGCGGACCCCGCCGCGGTACCGGCGGAGGGCCCGGCCGCCCGCCTGAAATGGGCGGCCGTCGACTCCTGGACCATGACCCGGCGCGAGCTGGCCCACTGGGCCCGCCGACCGGCCCAGGTGGCCGTCGGACTGGCCTTCCCCGTGATGATGCTCCTGATGTTCGGCTTCCTCATCGGCGGCGGGCGCGGGGTGGGCGGGGACTTCACCGACTACCTCGTGCCCGGCATGCTCACCATGACCATGGCCTTCGGTCTCGAAGCCACGATGCTGTCCGTCACCCAGGACCTGGGCAAGGGCGTCGTCGACCGCTTCCGCTCCATGCCGATGACCAGCGGCGCCGTCCTCGTCGGCCGGAGCGTCGCCGACATGCTGCAGTCCGCGGCCGGGCTCGCCGTGATGACCGCCGCCGGATACGCCATCGGCTGGCGCTGGCACCACGGCGCCGGCTCGTTCCTCGCCGCGATCGGCCTGCTGTTGCTGCTCCGCTTCGCCATGCTGTGGATCGGCATCCACCTGGCCCTGGTCGCCGGCCGCCCCGACCTGGTACAGGCCGTACAGATCCTCGTCTGGCCGGTCACCTTCCTCTCCAACGCCATCGCCACCCCCGGCTCGATGCCCGCCTGGCTCGGCGCGCTCGTGGAGTGGAACCCGCTCTCCGCCACGGCCACCACGGTCCGCGGCCTCCTCGGGAACCCGGGCGGGAGCACCGAAGGCGCGGACCCCTCCTGGGCCACCGCGCACGCCGAACTCCTCGCGGTCGGCTGGCCGCTGCTGCTCATCGCGGTGTTCTTCCCCCTGGCCGTACGCCGCTTCCGGGGACTCAGCCGCTGAACCCCGTCCGGGCCGGCGCGGGGGACGGCATCCACGGCATCCCCCGCGCCACGGCCACGGCCACCGAAACTGGGACGGGCACTCACACCGCCACCGCCACCGCCACCGGCACCACCACCTGCACCGCCACCGAGAGCGCTGATCTGCTCACCACCACGGGAGACACCTTGACCCCACAGCCCTCCTCCGACGCGTCGGCCCCGGGAACCACCGCTGCCCGCACCCCTGCTCCCGACTCCGCCCCCGTCATTCCCCTGCCGTCGCTCGCCGTGCAGGCCGAACGCCTCGTCGAACTGGGCCTCCCCGAGCTCACCGGCATCCCCGCCGCCGAGTTCCGGGCCTTCGCCCAGGCCCAGGGCCCGGACCGCGAGGACGTCCTGCTCGCCGTCGACCCGTCCCGCGCGCCCGCCTCCGCCCTGACCCCGCTCCTGCGCCGGGCGGAGAAGCCCGGCTTCGTCGTCGTCGACATGACGGACGTGGACCTCTTCACCCCCCACGGCCTGGAACTCCCGGACAGGGCGCTCTACTTGGTGGACCGTCCCGATCGGGGGGACCGCCTGGGCAACTGGACCCCGGAGGAGGCCCTGCCGGTCCTCACCGCGGACGGGCGCAGCCCCTTGACCCTCACCGAGGGGATCCACTGGCTGCTCCAACAGCCCGCAGCCCTGGAACGCAACCTCTGCTTCATGACCATCGGCTCCCGGCTCCGCAAGGACAACGGCACCTTCGACGCGCGGACCCCGGCCCTTTGGATCAGCGGTGGCACGGGCCGCGACGGCCGCGAGAACCGCGGCGCGCCCAAGGTCGGTTGGTGCTGGTGGAACAACCGTCACACCTGGCTCGGCTTCGCCTCCACCACCGGCCGCTCCTGAGGGATGCCCGCGAACCGGATCTTGCCGCTTCCGGTCCGCGTGACTGAGTCTTGACGCCCCATCAACGACCTTCTGGAAGGCCGGTTCTCCGTGCGCAAGCTCACCTACTTCGCCGCGTCGACCCTGGACGGATTCATCGCGGGCCCGGACGGCGCGGACCCGACCGGCCCGAACGGATTCTGGCCCATCCCGGCGGACTACATCGAGCACCTCGTCGCCGAATACCCCGAGGCCCTGCCGGGCCCGGCCCGGCAGGCCCTGGGGGTGACGGCGGAGGGAACCCACTTCGACACGGTGCTGGAAGGACGCCGCAGCTACGAGATCGGCCTCGCCGCCGGGATCACGGACGCCTTCCCCCACCTCCGCCACCTGGTGTTCTCCCGCACCCTGACCGAGAGCCCGGACCCCGCCGTGCGCGTCGTCGCCGAGGACCCCACGGCCGTGGTCCGCGCCCTGAAGAAGGAGGAGGGCAAGGACATCTGGCTGATCGGCGGAGCAGAGCTGGCGGGCGCCCTCTACGCGGAGATCGACACCCTCGTCCTCAAGGTGGCCCCGCTGACCATCGGCAACGGCATCCCGCTCTTCTCCCGCAACGCCGCCTTCGACCCGTCCTCCTGGACCCTCACCGACCACACGGTCCTCAAGAGCGGCGCCCTGTTCCTCACCTACGCCCGCACCCGCGACGCCGCCTGATCCTTTGCGCGCGCCGTGTCGACGGGCCCCGCACCCGAGGGCGGTGCGGGCCCCGTCGCGTCCGGTCCGGCGTCCTCAGGGAACGGCGCGGACGATGACGAGGGAGCCTTCGTGGAAGGGGGTGGTCCGGAGCCGGCCGTGGCGGGCGTCCCAGGCGCCTGAGGCGAGGTCGCGGCGGAGGGAGCGGTCGAACCGTTCCCGGACCCGGTCGTCGATGAAGCTCCAGGCCGATCCGGCCTGGCGGGCCGCGGGGTCGAGGAGCAGTTCGGGGCGGCCGTAGTACGCCTCGTCGAATCCGTCGGTGCAGTCCAGCGGTACGGGTACGGGCCGTACGGTGCAGTCGCCGCCGAGCCCGGCGGCGATCCGGTCGATGGTGGGGTGGCGGCGGGCTTCGATGTCGAGGACCTCGGGCGCGTAGCGGTGCAACCAGAACTCGCGGATCCGGGCCGGGTCGTGGGTCAGGACGACCACGGGGCCGCGCGTGACCCGACGGACCTCGCGCAGCCCGGCGTCGAGCGAGGGCCACTGGTGGAGACCGAGCAGCGCCATCGCCCCCTCGAACTCCCCGTCCGCGAAGGGCAAGCGGTCTGCGATCGGCGAACCGCCGGTCGGTCCGAGGTCGAGGACGGACCCGGCGTCTCCGAGGGCTTCCGCGACGCACCGGGCGATCCGATGGTCCGGGCGCGGCGGCGGGACCCGGTCGGGCCGGCCCGGGTCGAAGGCCGCGGAGGTCTCCACCCGGGCCGCCGCGCGGAGGCGGAGGAGCGCTGCGCTACCGTCAGGGGTCCGGGTACTGGCCATCGGTGCTACCTCGCCTCATGAGCAGGAACGGGGAGGGCCGTCTGCGGAGGGTCGCCCGGCAGGACGGCTGTCCTGTGGAGGCGCCGGGGGATCCGACACCCGTCGTCATTTTGCATATGCGGACTTCGAATCGACAACGCGCCAGCAGATGCTTGGTGAATGGCCCGAAGAGGGTGGCTTTTGCGACTGACCTCTTTGGAGGTACGGACAGGGGTGACACGAGTACGCGTCGCGGGGGTGTGCGTCGGGAGGTGCACCCCCCGCACTCGGTCGGCGGTCACTCCCGTCCGAAGTCGTCGATCACGCCTGCCGCAGGTGGCGCAGGGCCGAGCGGCCCGCGTAGCGGGCGGCGGCGCCCAGCTCCTCCTCGATGCGGATGAGCTGGTTGTACTTGGCGGTGCGGTCCGAGCGGGACAGGGAGCCCGTCTTGATCTGGCCGCAGCCGGTGGCCACCGCGAGGTCCGCGATGGTCGTGTCCTCCGTCTCGCCCGAGCGGTGCGACATCACGGCCGTCCAACCGGCCCGGTGGGCGGTGTCCACGGCGGCCAGGGCCTCCGTCAGCGTGCCGATCTGGTTGACCTTGATGAGGATCGAGTTGCCGGCACCGGTGTCGATGCCCTGGCGCAGCAGCGACTCGTTGGTGCAGAAGAGGTCGTCGCCGGTCAGCTGGCAGCGGTCGCCCACCCGGGCGGTCAGCTCCCGCCAGCCCTCCCAGTCGTGCTCCGCCATCGGGTCCTCGATGGAGACCACGGGGTAGGCGTCGATGAGCTTGGCCAGGTACTCGACCTGCTCGGCGGGGGTGCGGCGGACCCCCTCGCCCCGGTAGTCGTACGCGCCGTCGCGGAAGAACTCCGAGGACGCCGGGTCCATGATCAGGGCGATGTCGGCGCCGGGCCGGTAGCCGGTGCGCTCGATCGCGGCCGTCACGAAGTCGAGGGCCTCCTCGGCGGTGCGCAGCGCGGGCGCGAAGCCGCCCTCGTCGCCGACTCCGGTGGAGTGCCCGGCCTTGAGCAGGTCGCGGCGCAGGGTGTGGAAGACCTCGCTGCCCATGCGGACGGCCTCGGCGAAGGACTCCGCGCCCACGGGGGCGATCATGAACTCCTGGAAGTCCAGCGGGTTGTCGGCGTGGGCGCCGCCGTTGACGATGTTCATCATCGGGAGCGGCAGGAGGTCGGCCTCCGGGCCGCCGAGGTGGCGGTAGAGCGGCAGGCGGTGGGCCGCGGCGGCGGCCTTGGCGGCGGCCAGGGAGACCCCGAGGACGGCGTTGGCGCCGAGCCGGGCCTTGGTGGCGGTGCCGTCGAGGGCGACGAGAGCGGCGTCCAGGCCCCGCTGGTCGGAGGCGGCGCGCCCCCGCACGGCCGCCGCGATCTCGCCGTTGACGTGGGCGACGGCCCGGTCGACACCCTTGCCGTGCCAGCGCGCGGAGTCCCCGTCCCGCAGTTCCACGGCCTCGCGGGCGCCGGTGGAGGCGCCGGAGGGGACGGCGGCGCGTCCCACGGAGCCGTCCGTGAGGAGCACGTCGACCTCGACGGTGGGGTTGCCCCGGCTGTCGATGATCCGGCGGGCGACGACCTTCTCGATGGTGGTGTCGGTGTCGGAGGTGCCGGTGCGGGTGTCGCCGGCGATTCCGGGCGTGTGGCCGGTGGTGGCGCGGGCGTCGAGGGGTGTGACTGCCTCTGCGGACATGGGAGTTCCTTCCCGTCGTCATGTGGCGGGTCCTTGCTGCGGCAACGCTGACGCCGGGCCCGACGGAAGAAACAATACAGCAATGCTGTGCAGTTGAACTGTGCAGTTCGGCTGAGCAGTATGGCTGTGCAGTGCGGCTGTGCAGGTCAGGGGCCGCTACGGTCCGCTACCGGGGTAAAGTGCCCTATGCCCCCCACGGAAGCCGCCGCCATCGCCGCAGAACTGCGCACCGCGATGGGCAAACTCACCCGCCGCGTCAAGCACGAGGACCGCGTCCCGCTGGGCCAGACCGCCGTCCTCGGCGCACTCGACCGCAACGGCGCCATGACCACCAGCGACCTCGCCGCCGACCAGAGGGTCCGCCCGCAGTCCATGGCGCGCGTGGTGGGCCTGTTGATGGAACAGGGTCTGATCACGCGCCGACCGCACCCCACCGACGGGCGCAAATCCCTCGTCGAGATCTCCCCCGAGGGTCGCGACACCCTCGAAGCGGAACGGGGCCGCCGGGCGGGCTGGCTGGCCCGCGCCATCGAAGCGGAGCTCACGGAGGAAGAACGCGAACTCCTCGCCCACAGCGCCGCCCTCCTCGACCGCCTGGCGACCCGGTAGGGCGCCGGGGGCGGCGGCGGGTCACCGGAGGGCTTCCTGACGTTCGCAGGCATGGCCGCGGCCCTCAGGGCGGCTCCGCGGCTGTTGCAGAATGGCTCAAGTGAGCCAATCGACCGAGCGGGCGCAGGCCGTGGACCGTGCCTGGCAGGAACTGCGCCGGGCGCCATTCCCGGACAGCTTGCGAGGTGCCACGTTCGCAGGCGCCGACGTGTGGCTCATCGAGTGGGACATCGCGGGCTGCGTCGTTCGCTGGATCGACGACGGCGTTCTCGACGCGGAGGACGGCGCCCTCCTGCGGAGCCGCGTCGAGGACTTGGGTCGGGTCGTCCCCGAGATCGGCGAGCCGGCAGGAGGCGAGTACTGCCGGCGGTTGCGCCGGCTCGCTCTGCTCGTTTCGGAGGACCTTCCCAGGGCTCGTTGAGCTGACGTCCCGGCGGCCACCGCCGCTGCCTGCGCTGCCGCGTCCCAGTATGTGAAGGTGCTGGCATATGCGGCTCATGGAGGCGCATCCTTGCGTAGATGCAACCTGAAATGGCCAGGTCAGCTGGAAAGCAATGAGTCGGGGATGGCGGTCGTCGTCGTGTCTCGCGGAGCCCGCAGTGTCCCGCCCGGGCTGGTCCGCACCCTCTCGGACGCGGGCCTCGCCCACCGCGTCCTTCCGCTCGGTGGACCGGTCGGGGAGGGGGCCGCTCTCCTGTCCGGGGTCGAGGGCGTCACCGTCCTGGAGGCGCCGCTCGGCCCGCCCCGTCATGACTCCCGGTGGGACGGGGCGGGTGTCGCCGCGCTGGTCCGGGAGGCGCTGGCCGTCGAAGTGCCGCTCCTGATCCTCGGCGCCGGTACGGGCGCCGGTGCCGACACCGAGCTCGACATCGCCGGCGGAGTGCCTGGCGAGGCCGTGGGGCCCGCCGTCCGATTCCGGGAGGGCCCCGTCGGTGGTCGGCCCATGCTCCCGCCCCAGGGCGAACCTGCTGACCCGCTGCTCGCCGACCGCGACCGGACGGCGCCGATCTCGACCGGCGGCGTGCCGGGGCAGGTGCTCCGGATCGGCGTCAGGGCGTGGGACGTACGCCTTCCCACCCGCCGGGGCGAGAGCGCCAGCGCCCCGGGCACCGATGCCGAGACCACCCTCGACCCCGGAGTGGAGACGCTGCTCGGCAGGTTCGCGGACCTGATCGGCGCCCGCTCCGCACACGCCTCGACCCGCGCCTTCTTCACCCGCCGCGCCGACGACCGGGAACGGCGGTTCGCCTACCAGGAGCCCGTCTACGCGCGCGCGGTGACGCGGATGGCACTCGCCCCCGGCTCGCTCGCCCTCGACCTCGGCTGCGGTACGGGCCGCGCCATGCCCGCCCTCCGCAAACAGGTCGGCGCGGAGGGGCGGGTCCTGGGCCTCGACCTCACCCCGGCGATGCCGGTCGAGGCCGCCCGCCACGGCCGTACCGACCACGGGGGGCTCGTGGCCGCAGACCGCAACCACCTCCCGCTGCCCACCGGGATCGTCCACGGCATCTTCTCCGCGGGCCTGCTCGACCACCTCCCCGATCCGCGCGCGGCCCTCCGGGAGTGGGCGCGTGTCACCGCTCCGGGTGGGGTCCTGCTCCTCTTCCACCCCTCGGGCCGCGCCGAGCGGGCCGCCCGACACCACCGCCCCCTCGACCCCGACGACCTCCTCGCCGAACCCCACCTCCGCGTCGCGCTCCACACCACGGGCTGGCGGGTGGACGCGTACGAGGACGCCGCGCACCGCTTCCTGGCGCGGGCCGTCCGCGGAGATTCCTGAGCCCCGGGGCAGGGGCGCCTACCCCAGCGCCCCGAAGAGCTGCCCCAGGGCCAGTCCCACCGGCTGCCCGATGGCCCCGGAGGCCGCCGCGATCTGCGCGACGGAGGCGAGGACGAGGGCCCGCTCGCGGAGGACGGTCCGGTCCGGCACCAACTCGGGGAGGGCGTCCTCGACGGCCTGCGCCTGATCCGGAGTCAGCTGAGGAGCCAACTCTCGCAAACGGTCGCTGAGTTCGTTCACCGCGGCCGTCAGGGCGACATCCGACCGGTCCGGGCCGCCGAAAGTGGCGTTGCTGGTGCCGTTGTTGATGCCGATGTTGCCCTGACCGCCGTGCATGGTGACGACCGGGCCGTGGTGGTGCGTGGTGGAGGTGGCCGACCGGGTCGGGGCGCTCGCGTCCTCGCTCATCCGCTGATCCCCTTGTTCCCCCGGCCGCCGATCATGTTCACGACGGCGCCGAAGTGGTTGTTGGTGGTGGTGAACTGCTGCACGAGCGTGCTGAACCCGTGCTCGGGATTCTCGATGGTGTCCGCGATCTGCCGGGAGATCGTCCGGAGCTGTTCCAGCGTCGGCAGGGTCAGGACGACCGTGCTGCCGCCGGTCGTCCCGATGGCGAGAGCGGGCTTCGGCCGTCGGAAGACGTAGAGCAGTCCGCCCACGATGAGGGCTGTGGCGATCACCCGGCCGCTCTGCTGGAACTCGGCGGCGTTGGAACTCGACGGTCTGAGGGCCGTGGAGACGAACATCACGAGGAAGCCGAACAGGAGGGCCCAAGCACCCGCCTGGGACCGATTCGGCTTCTCCATGTAGGCGTCGACCCAACTGATGTTGTGCAACGGGATCACGGCGGACCCGATGAACAGCATCCGCCGGGTCACCCGAAGGCTCAGGACCCGCGTGTTGCGCGACCCTTTCGGCGCGTCGGCGGTCGCCCGCCCACCCGCCGCGAGGCCGGACGGCTGGGCCTGGAACGCCCGCTTGGGCGCAAGCGGCCACTCGGCCACCGGCTGCCCCGGCCCTGTGGGCGGGCTGCCAGGTGGTGCGGGAGTGGGGGTAGGGGCGGGAGCGGCCGCGAGCACTGGCCCCGGCGCGGGTGCGGACGTGGGTGTAGGTGTGGGAGCGAGTGGTGGCGGCGGTGGTGGTGGGGTCACGGGTGGCGGCTGCGCACCGCCGGCTCCCCCCGTCGCGCCCACGGCGCCCGTAGCGCCCGTGGTGTCTGCGGCATCCATGCGATCCCCCCGTACGTCCGGATGCGATCGGTGCTCCCGCCGCGCTCGGCGGGAGCACCATTAAGCACGCGAAGGTCTCCGGAGGGCAGTAAAGAAACGGCCAATCAAGGCCAGAGGGGCGGGAGTTGACTGAGTGGACTGCTCCGTTCCGGCCGCCCCCGGTGATGATCGGGGGCGGCCGCCGAGCTGTCCTCAGTCCGCCAGGGGTGTCGCGTCCAGCCGGGCCAGCTCCTCCGCGCCGAGCACGAGGTCCGCGGCCCGCGCCGAGTCCGCGACGGAGGCGGGACGGCTGGCCCCCGGGACCGGGATCACCGCCGGGGAGCGGGCCAAGAGCCAGGCCAGGGCGACCTGCTGCGGGCTGACCCCGTGGTCGGCGGCGATCCGGTGGAAGCCGGTACCCGCAGAGGTGGCGCCGGACGGGCCGTCGAGGGAGCTCCGCGAGATCCCGCCGAGCGGACTCCACGGCAGGAAGGCCAGACCCAGTTCCGTACTGAGCCTCAGCTGCGGCTCGCTGTCGCGGACGGCGGGGGAGTACTCGTTCTGCACGGAGACCAGCCCGTCGCCCAGGATCCGGTGCGCCTCACGGATCTGGTCGGTGGAGACGTTCGAGATCCCGGCGGCGCGGATCGTGCCCGCCTCCAGGAGCTCGCGCAGCGCGCCGACGGACTCCGCCCAGGGCACGGCCGGGTCCGGCTTGTGGAGCTGGTACAGGCCGATCGCGTCCACGCCGAGCCGCGCGGCGGAGGCTTCGGCGGCCCGCTTCAGATGGGCCGGTCGGCCGTCGACGGTCCAACTGCCGTCGCCGGGCCGCCCCCGACCGCCCTTGGTCGCGACCAGGACGGCCGAGGTGTCCCCGCCGTAGCGGGCCAGGGCGCGGGCCACGAGCAGTTCGTTGTGGCCGGTCTCGCCCGTGTGCCAGTGGTAGCTGTCCGCGGTGTCGATGAGGGTGACGCCCGCGTCGAGGGCGGCATGGACGGTGGCGAGCGCCCGACTCTCGTCCGGCCGGTGCTCGATGGACAGGGGCATGGCGCCGAGACCGATGGCGCCGACGGTGGTGTGGGCGAGGGAGCGGTGGTGCACGGTGGTGGTCCGGTCTTCTCAGTGGGTGGGGGAGGGGGCGCCCGGAGCCGGTTCCTGTGGCGCCGCCGCGAGGGTTCCCGATGCGTGGGATTCCACGGCGCGGGCGTCGGCGGCGCAGGCTTCCGCAGCGGGGGCGCCCGCGCCCGCGCCGGCGGCTTCGGTGGCGACGGCCTGCGGGTCGCCGCGTTCGACGCCGACGGATTCCCTGGCGCCGGCTCGCGTGCCACCGGCTCGCTCGCCATCCGCTCCCGTGCCATCGGCTCCCGCCCCGCCGGCTCCCGCACCGATGGCCTCGTCCACGGCCCCGGGCAGCCAGTCCTCCGTCCGGGAGAACGTGAACCCGAGAGCCTTCGCACGGGCGTTGTCCATCGCGTAGTGGCGGTCGAAGGAGAACGGGGAGGCGGCTGCCGCACCCGCCGTCTCCGGCCCTGCCCCCGCCCCTGTACCGCCGCCCGGTTCCCCCGTCACGACCCGGTGGACGGGCTCCCGCCCCACCCGCGCGGCCACGACACCGGTCAGCCCGTACACGTCGAGCAGCCCGTCGGAGCAGGCGTTCACGGGCCCGGAGAAGTCCGCACCGGCCGCCCACACCAGCAGCTCCGCCAGCTCCTCGTGGTGGATGAACACCGACGGCAGCACCCGCTCGTGCACCGCGATCGCCTCCCCGCGCGCGACGCGTCCGACGTAGTGGGCGAGCCGTCCGGTGAACTCCTGCGCCCCGCCGCCGAGCACGTGCGCGCTCCGCACGCTCGCGAAGACGAAGCCCCGCGCCCGGCTGAGGACCGCTTCGGCCTGCCGCTTGCCCTCGCCGTAGTGGGCGTCCAGGTACGCGTCCTCCTGCCACGGCAGGTCCGGGTCCACCGGCCACCCGGCGAGGTCCACGGCCTCCTCCGGCACCGGGGTGCCGGCCGGCGGTACGTCCGGGAGGGACGCGCTCGCCGGGTCGTAGACCTCGATGGTGGAGGTCATCACGTAGCGGCGGGTGCGGCTCCCGAAGACCCGGGCGGCGATCGCGGCCTGCACCGGGGTGTAGCAGACCTGGTCCACGACGACGTCGAAGACGCGGGCGCCGAGCATGGCGGCGAGGGCGATCTCGTCGTCCCGGTCGACGATCAGGTGCTCCGCCCCGGCGGGCGGCACGGACGAACCGCGGTTGATCACGGTCACCCGGTGGCCCGCGGCCAGGAGCCGATCCACCAGGAGCTTCCCGAAGTACCGGCTTCCGCCGATGACGCAGATCCTTTGCATGCCCCCATCCTGGGTACCTATCGTCATCAGCAGAAGTGATCTCTTCCTGAACTCGTATGAAGGAAAACTGTTGATCGATGTGCAGCGGCTCCGCGTCCTGCGGGCGGTGGCGGAACACGGCAGCTTCAACCGGGCGGCCACGGCCCTGCGCCTCACCCCGTCCGCCGTCTCGCAGCAGGTGGCGGCCCTGGAACGCGGCCTCGGTACCGAGGTCGTCGTCCGCAGTACCCGGGGGATCACCCTCACGCCCGCCGGACGGGTCATGGTCGGCGCGGCCGAATCGGTGGCCGCGGAACTGGAACACGCCCGGCAGCAGGTCGAACGGCTCAGTACCCGCCGCACCCAACTCACCGTCGCGGCGTTCACCAGCGGCGGCCGGCTCCTGCTCCCCGGCGCCCTGGCCCGCCTCACCGCCGCCCACCCGGACACCGTGATCCACATCCGTGAGGGAGAACCGGAGGACACGCTCCCCCTGGTCCGCCGAGGCACGGTGGACCTGGCTCTCGCCTACCACTTCGACGGCCCCCTCCCGACGGGCCCCCTCCCGGTGGGACCCCAGCCGGCGGGCCCGCGTCTGGAATGGACGCCGCTCCTGGAGGACCCCCTGCACGTGGTCCTGCCCGCCGACCACCGCCTCGCCGACCGCCCCGCCCTCGACCTCACGGAACTGGCCGCCGAACCCTGGGTCCTCGGCTGCCTCAAGACGGAGGCGTTCCTCCGCCGGTACGCCGAACGCGCCGGTTTCACCCCTGAGATCCGCGGCACCACCACCGACTACTTCTTCGCCCGCTCCCTCGTCGCCGCCGGTCTGGGCCTCTCCCTGATCCCCTCCATCGCCCTCACCCCCGACCTGTCCGGTCCCCCCGGTCCCCCGGGCCTCCGCGCCCTCCCCGTCACCACCGGTTCCGGCCCGGCCCCTGCCCGCCACATCGGCGTCGCCACGCGGGCCCGCCCCGACCGCCCCCACGTCACGACCCTCCTCCAAGCCCTCCGGGACGAAGCGGCCCGATACTCGGCCGCCTGAAGCACGACGGGACGTTCGTGATGCTCCTGCCGGAGGAGTCGCGGAAGCCCCGCACCCCCACGCGAGGGTGCGGGGCCTCATCACCCCCGACTGCCGACACCGGAACCGACTTGGGCACCGATACCGGGAGTCGGCTCAGGCACGCAGGTAGCGCACGACGCTCCGGAGTACGGCCGGGACCTCCTCGGGCCCGGCCAACCGGAGGGCGACGTAGGCGAGGACCAGGATGACGACGCCGTGGGTCAGCGAGGTGGTCACGGCCGGAATCTGGTCACCGGGGGCCTTCGTGAGGGCGGCCCAGGCGATCACGCCCAGCACGAGCAGGGCGAGGAGTACGAGACCTGTCATGGGAGTTCCTTGGGTGGGTCGGTACAGGACACGCCACGGCCCTGGCGCCCGGACCGCGGCGGCCACCGCTCCTGGCGTGCGGTGGCCATCCCCTACCTGACCGGCCGCTTCACGGATCGCCGCCATCGATCGGCGCCGATCGGCGCATCGGCGGGAAATCGGCAGCACCCGGCGGGGATTCCGCCGCATCGCGTGCGCGATCGGGCAGCGCCCCCCGCCGGCTCCTCCCGCTGATCCACGTCAGGCGGACTCCGCCGAGGGGCATTGGCATATGACAAACGGGGGGAAGCGGTGTGGGTCGGGGCCATCTGGCCGGAAGCTGAGGTTCGGCACACAGAGCGCGAGAGAGGGTGTGGGGGACATAGCGACGGATCGAGGGCCGCGGGCTTATGAGGGCTCAGCCCTCCGGAAGGCGGTGGTCGAACTCATCGAGCGGTGCGGAGCCCCGACCCCCGGGCAGATCGAGCGACGGGACCCGAGGGGGAGGATCACGACCGTCGGAGCCGATACCGCCAGGAAGATCAAGAACGGTGACGTGTCCGCCGTTAGAGAGGACACGTTCCTTGCCTTCGTCCATGGCTGCCACCTGCATGCGGCATTGCCGTGGAACGAGGAGGAGAAGGCACTGTGGAGGGCCCGCTGGAGGGCCTGGCTGACGCGGACGGAACCCGCTGCAGTGGATCAGGAGCCATCAGCGGACCCGGCTCAGGAGGCGGAGCGGGTCGTCACCCGCGAACACGGGTACGGGTCTCCGGAGGAGCGGCCGCCTCGCCTTCTCACCCGCAAGGCCCTGCGGGTGTCGACCGGCGTGATCGCGGCCACCACCGCCGTCGTGGTCCTCACCTCCTCCTGGCTCACGCCCTCCGGGTACGAGCCGCCGGAGGGGTGGGAGGTACGCCGCACCTCCAGTACCGCGGAGCGGGTGGACCTGGCCCTGGCGGTCCCGTACGCGTTCACGTCCCGTCGGGTCCTCGATGCGGAGGGAACCCCCGAAGCCCACTACGTCGCCCCGGACGGCCACGCCAAGATCAAGGTCCTCGTGGGCGCGAGTGAACCGGGGGAAACGACGACGCAGCTCGCCCAGAAGGCCGCCGGTTGGTACCAGGAGGGCGCACGTGATGAGAAGGACACGATGGCCGCGTCCGGCGCCACTCAAGTCGGCGACATCCGCCACGACACCATCGACGGTGAGGACGCCGCCCTCGTCACGGTCCGATACGCAGGCCTGAAGTCCCGCGCGCCGGAACAGGTCACCAACCTCTACCTGCTCGACGGCGACCGTTCCTACTACCGGGTCCAGGTATGGGCCCAAGGCACCACGGCCACCACCGCGGCCACGCGCACCGAGGAATTCCTCGCCGAGGTGCGACGCAGCATCGACGTCCACCCCGCCTGACCAGGAGCGATCCGACGTCGATCGGTGTTCGGATCTGTGTTTCGATGCACCGGTGACGAACGACGACGCACCGGGAACGGAACGGGCCGCCAAGGTCCGGCAACGGACGGAACACGACCTCGACGCCTGTGTGGCGGTCCTGTCGGAAGTCCACGAAGGCGACGGCTACCCGGTGAACTGGCCCGACGATCCCGGCGCGTGGCTCTCTCCGCCGACACTCCTCGCCTCCTGGATCGCCGAACTCGATGGACACGTCGTCGGCCACATCGGCTTGTCCCGGAGCGGTGAGGGAGACGCGGCGCCGGTCCTGTGGAGGGCTCGCGTGGGGGCGGCCACCGACGCGACGGCCGTGGTCAACCGACTCTTCGTCGCTCCGTCGGCCCGCGGTCACGGCATCGGCGAGCTGCTCATGTCCCGGGCGACGTCGGCGGCACGGGACCGCGGCCTGCATCCGGTGCTGGACGTGGTCGCCACCGACACCGCAGCGGCCGCCTTGTACGAACGCCTCGGCTGGCACCTCCTGGCCACCGTGGAACAACAATGGAGCCCGCACCGGAAAGTGGCCGTCCGCTGCTACGCGGCTCCGGTCGACTGACGGCACGGCGCGCCGGCTTTTACGTCCTAAGATTTCCGCTGATCCTCCGCATGCTCACCAGCAGGGTTGTGCCGTCCAAGCCCTGACGCTTCGGCGGAGCAGGCTTCCGCGCCGTGAACGGGCCCCGCCACACGACGCCATGTCAGGTAGGTGAACCCGGTCGGTCGGCCGAGGTCATGCTCCGAGGCGCGTGACCGTGCCAGAGCCGGCGGCCCGACCCCGAAGGCGGATCGCCACGCGCTGCCCCTTCTCCAGGGCCACCGGCCGGTCGAGTGTGAAGGCGACGCGCCCCGAAGCACCGGGTCGCAGTTCCGTCCCCGAGGCGGGAAGCACAGTACCCGAAGCCAGGGCCGTGCGGAGGTGGACCAGCGCCTCCGTACCCACCCGCACGACGGAGCCCCCATCCTCCTCGGGCAGCAAGGTGATCTCCGCAGTGAAGGCGCGGTGGGCCTCGATCGAACCGGGCGAGGCGAGGACCTGAACCCGGTGTACGGCCGTCCCGCCAGGCAGCAGCACGCTGATGCTCGTTCCCGCCGAGGCTTCGAGTACCGGCCCGTCGCCCGTCTCGACAGCCCCGATGACGACCACCGCGTCGCCGTCACCACCCACGACGGCGACCGTGTCGCCCCCGCGCACCCGGCCCCGCTCGACGAGTCCGGTGACCAGGACACCCCGGCCCCACCCCCGATCGAAGACGTCTTCCACGGGCATAAGGAAGGGGTCGGTCACTGGTGCCTCGCTCTGTCGTTGTCGGGGGCATTCACGGGCCCGCCCCCGACCGTGACTCCCCGCTGCGGACCGGCGGCGCCGTGCCCCGTCGCGCGGGAGCGAGCCTTGACACGACGGCCATGATCAGCCGACCGTTCATCACACCGCAAGCGCGCAATCGTGGCATCGGCGCACTGCTGAGGGTCTCGACACAGGTGCGGCAGCCCTCTGGGAGAGTCGGCGTTGGAAGTCGCCGGACACAGTCGAGCAGACAGGGGGTGTGGAGCGGCAGGTGCTGCCCCGGTGCCATGCGGCGGCGGGGCCTGAGCACAGGGTCTGGGATCGAAGCATGCTCTGGAGGTTGCGGCATGACGCAGGAACACAGCGACGAGGGACACCACTGGGTGGCTCTGTTCAGCTCCGAGAACGTGCCGGGTGGTCCGCGCCCGGGCCGGCTGCTGGCGGATTGACTGCGAGACCGCGGCATCGACTGGGACCCGTTCGACGGTGACGAGGTCCGCGTCGACCTGATGTGCGGCGTGGGCCCGGACGACCACTGGCATGGCACGTACGCCATCAACGTCCGAGCCGACGCCTTCACCACTTGGGCCTCCACCCCGACCAGCCGACCTCGGCACCGGCGGATCCGCCCCCGCCGAAGTGGTGGGGCCCGTGGGCCCGGTGACGGGTCCTCGCCACGACACGGGTCCAGGCGCTGAGCGGGTCCGCGGTCGGCCCGCTTCGTGGCTGTGCTCAGCCGGTGCCTTCCGGGGAACCGGCCGGTCCGTCCCCGTGCGGTGGCAGGAGACGGGCGAGGGCTGCCGCGGCCGTTGCTGCCGTGGGCTCTGCGGTGTGGGTGGACGCGTTCTCGTTCTGGCGGCCCACCAGCCAGCCTTGTCCGGCGCCGCGCGGTGTGGCGCGGGGGAAGTGGGCGGGGTGGGGCGGCAGCGGAGTGTCGCTGAAGGACAGGGCCGCGTGGGAGACCAGCGGGTAGAGCGCCCGCAGCTCCGGGGTCGCGTACGCCGCCTCGACGAGGTCCTTGTCGATCGTTTCAGCCGGGAGGGCGCGGACCTCCTGCCAGCGGTGGGAGAGGGCGCGACCCTGTTCCAGGGCGAGGGCGAAGGGGTCGACGGCCAGGGCGGGCCACAGTTCGGTCATGGCGTCGAGCGGGAGCGGACGGTCCCAGGCTTCGAGGAGGGCGACGGTGGCCGCGAGCGTGAGGTCGTCGGCGGTCGCGACGTTCCCGATCCAGGGCTTGGTGAAGCGGGCCCGGATGGCGTGGCCGCCGCGGGCGAACTCGACGACACAGACCCCGCGGTCGCTCTCGACCGCGACGGAGAGCGGGTCCTGCGAGGCGCTCCAGTGTCCCCAGGGTCGGATCGGCGGGAGGGTGAGGTCCTGCTCGGCGGCGGTGCGGGCGAGAGCGGCGAGGGGGTCGCCGGCGTCCGGGGCGAGGTCCGGGTAGGTGCGGGGGTCCAGGGCGGTGGTCGAGTCGTCGTGCTCGGGGGTCATCGTTCTTCCGTCGAGAGGGTGGGGGCGGGGGGAGGGCGCCGTCGGGGCAGCCC